>JAJCYI010000239.1 GCA_029263015.1 Saprospiraceae bacterium
CAGCGAATACGGAAATAGTGCTTATTGCCATTTTTGTAACCGTCTGTTAGATCGAGGATTTCTTCCCCTGAAAGGGGATGTATTTGTACCATAATTAAAGGTACACTTTTACCCGAATAATTAAACTTGACTACTTAACAGCTCTGATATTATTTCTATCGGTCGGCTGTAAAAAAGATTCCACACAGGATTTGCTGCCAAACCAGACCACCCAGAACTCAACCAACAACAATCCCACGTCCAACTTTATGAACAGTGGCAATTCAGGTTCCGAGGTTGGGTTCAATGAGTTTTGCTTTGAATTGGTTTATCCCGTCACGGTCATTTTACCAGGAGGCTCCGACCAAACTGCCATGGACGACATGGAATTGATGACCATCATTGAAAATTGGTACGTCAATAATCCAGATAGCAGTGACGACCCAACTTTGGGTTTTCCTGTTGATGTAATTTTAGACGACGGTACCACTCAAACAATTACTGACGAAATTGCTTTTGAAGACCTCATCGATGGTTGCTTTGATGGTGATGACTGGGAAGAATGTTTTACGATCAACTACCCTATTACCGTGGTTTATCCCGACGGAACCACTGCCACAGCCAATAGTGACGGTGAATTGGAATCGTTGTTTGTGGAATGGGAAACCAACAATCCAGATGCAGACGAATACCCCACTTTTGAATTCCCTGTTGAAGTGACTTTGGATGACGGAACTGTCGTGAGCATCGCTGACGAAGATGAGCTGGACGAGCTATTCTATGATTGTTTCGAAGATTGGAATGAGGAGGATATGGAATTCTGTTTTGACATTATTTACCCCGTGACTGTAGTTCTCCCTGACGGAACCACCCAAGTTGCCAACGATGACGAGGAATTGGACGATCTTATTTTTGATTGGTTTGACAATAATCCCGACAGCGAAGATTTCCCCACTTTTGAATTTCCCATTGAGGTAACATTTGATGATGGTGAAATCAATACCGTTAACAATGAAGAAGAATTGGAAGAGCTATTCGAAGAATGTGAGGACGAATGGGGCGATCATGAAGGCAACCCGTTTGAAGAATGTTTTACGATCTCCTACCCTATCACTGTCGAATTCCCAGATGGCACAACTGCGGAAGTCAATAGTGATGAAGACTTGGAAACCGCCATTGACGATTGGTACGACCAAAATCCAGATAGTTATGACGATCCATCGTTGGTCTATCCAATTGAAGTGACGCTACTGGAAGATGGATCTGTGATTAATGTGAACAGCGATGAAGAATTGGAAGAAATAATAGAAGGATGTTTTGGATGTTTTGTTACCAACCCAAACGGATTAGCAACTGGGGGAGACCAAACCAGTGTGGCTTCGATGGCCATAAAACGCCACAAAAAAGTAAACGGGACCAAGCGGGCAAGAATCGCTAAAGCTATTGGAGTTTCCCAATAAAGAATAAGGTTTATAATGCTTGCCGGAGGTGATCCGGCAAGCGTTTTTTGTAAGAGCTTGTTAGGTCTTTACCAATTTATCCTTGCCTTCGGGAACATCGAATACCAATTCGAGGTCTTTTTTCATAACCACTTCTTTATCGAGCAAAAGTTCAGCAAGTTTGTTAAGCTCATCGCGGTGTTTTGTGAGCAACGATTTGGTTTTTTTGTATGCAGTTTCCACCATTTTACTTACTTCCCTATCAATCCTCTGAGCCGTTTCTTCACTGAATGGTTTGGTAAACGAATTTTCACTTTGACCCGTACTGTCGTAAAAACTGATATTGCCGATCTCCTTGCTCAGGCCGTAATAGGCGACCATTGTGTAAGCTTGCTTGGTCACTTTTTCAAGATCGTCGAGTGCACCAGAAGTCACTTCACCAAACACCACTTCTTCAGCTACCCTACCGCCCAAAGCTGCACACATGCGATCCTCGAATTGAGCTTTGGAATATAGCGAACGTTCCTCCGGCAAATACCAAGCTGCTCCGAGCGATTTGCCTCTTGGCACAATCGATACTTTCAATAGTTTATCGGCATTGGGCAGATACCAACTGACTGTTGCATGGCCAGCTTCGTGGTAGGCGACTATTTTCTTTTCCTCATCAGAAATGATTTTGGTCTTATTTTCCAATCCGCCCACGATCCTATCAATAGCATCGTTAAAGTCCTGCATACCAACCGATTTTTTGCCTTTTCGGGCAGCGATCAATGCAGCTTCATTACAAATATTGGCGATGTCAGCACCTGAGAAACCAGGCGTCTGCTGGGACATCGTTTCCAACTCAAAATTCCTGGCCAATTTGAGTGGCTTGGTATGCACCCTGAAAATGGCTTTCCGTTCCTGTAAAGTTGGCAAGTCAAGAAATATCTGCCTATCGAAACGGCCAGGGCGCAACAATGCCCGGTCGAGTATTTCACTGCGGTTGGTGGCTCCCAAAACGATCACACCTGCATTGGCCTCAAAGCCGTCCATTTCTGTCAGCAACTGGTTCAAAGTATTCTCTTTTTCGTCGTTCGATTGGAAGGAGGCTGCCCGCCCACGGCTGCGGCCAATGGCATCTATTTCATCAATGAATATTATACTTGGGGCACTCTGTTTCGCCTTGCGGAAAAGATCGCGCACCCGCGAGGCCCCCACTCCAACAAACATTTCCACAAATTCGGAACCTGACATAGAGTAAAACGGAACCCCCGCCTCACCAGCAACGGCTTTTGCCAACAAGGTTTTTCCAGTACCCGGAGGGCCAACCAAAAGCACACCTTTGGGAATTTTCGCTCCCAATGTGGTATAGCGTTCTGGCTTTTTCAAAAAGTCAATAATCTCTCGGACCTCCACTTTTACTTCTTCCAAGCCTGCAACGTCGCTAAAAGTGGTGCTCCCAGTTTCTTTCTTGTAAGCCTTTGCGGAAGACTTCCCAAAATCAAATGGGTTCATCCCCCCCGTACCACCAGGCCGCATACGGTTGAGGAAGAAAATCCAGATACCGATTATAAGCAGGAAAGGCAGCACCCACGACATGATATCGCTCATCCAATCCTTGCGTTCTTGGTATTCTAAATCGAATCGCTGACTGTCACTACCATTTTTCTGGGCCTCGGCGATCATCTTTTCGAAATTTTCAAGCGAGCCAATCGTCACTTTGATGTGAGGCCCTTCAGTGCCCGATTCGATTTTGGCATACATCCCCTGTCCAAGTTTTTCACTTTTTATGTAAACCTCGGCGACCTCCTTATTTATGATCTTTATTTTATCAACGTCCCCGTTCACAAGGGTTTCCCGCTGAAACCGGGACAAGGACACCTCTTCTGGTTTTGGCTGCATCACAGTGTAAAACACTTGCATCAGCAGCAAGCCTATTATCAGGAAATAAACCCACGAGAAACCTTTTCCTCCGAACATGTTTTTTCCTTCAGGATTGTCAGAAGGTTCTTTTATGGGCAGTTGTTTCTTTGCCATCTATCGTAATTGGTTATTGATTTTCAGCACTGTTTTTAATAAAAACTCCAATAAAACATGCACTGTAATCTTTTCAATCGGTGAAGTTCGGAAATAACAAATTGGTTTTCCAAATGTTGGAGGACTAAACTCTTATTTCGTCTCTTTAATAGGTCTTTATGACATAAAATGGAGAAGCTTCCACGAAGAGTCTCCCTCCTTCGACAAACAAAATGGTGTTAGCACTTCGAAGTGCTAACACCATTGAATCACAAATGATTGTTAGTTAACCTTTGTGTAATCTAAGTGGTCGGACACATTTATCTTAACATAAATATGTCCGACTACTTATTATTATCCTTTCTTCAAAAGCACTGCAATATATGCCACCAACGGCAATGCGATCAAACTGCCCGGCAGATCCGCAGCGGTCATTTCGTAACCAAAGAAGGCAATAGCTACTGCAAAAACAGCGACCAAGGCCACTCCAATCAAAAGCATCGCTTTGCTGAAATATGTTTTATCAAAAGGAAGATTGCTCAGCGAGAAACGGAAACCCTGCGTGCCAGCACCTGCAAACGTCATCTGGCTTTGACGGACAACGACCATGCCCAAGGCCACCATCAGCAAGCAGAAAATAGCCATGGCCCACTGTCCCATTGTCGGCACAGAAAAAACCTGCGCTGCGCTCACCCGGCCAGTCGCCACATCGTAATTAATGCAGAACTGCGTATTGGCAGCATTTGTCGTAATGCTCCAATTACCAGCATTCGTACTCCTTTCTCCTGAACCTAGCTGCCAAGAATCCCAACGACCACAAAAAGTCGGTTTCCATTCATAAGTCCCAGCATTCGGAATGACATAACAAAACAAACCATTACCATTATTACTCATAGCTGCAGCATTGTTCCAACCAGAAAATGAGCCAGGAGCGCAAACTGTCAACTGATAGCCCTCGGCAGCCTCTACTTCTGAGGTAGCAGTGTTGAAACGAAAAGTGACTGCTCCACCCTGATGGTCGTACCAGGCATTGGCACCACCGGGATACCAAGTGTCTGTGTCAGCATGGTAGATTTTAAATTCCTGCCTTCCGATTGGCGTAGCGCCAAAGTCGAATGCCAGTTCAAAAACGCCATCCATGTCTGGATCTGCCAACTTGCATTGTGAACCAAGGTCGATCCAGCCACATGGGCCTGCCGTACCCCTCACGTAATAGCCAGACGGCGGAGGCAACGAAGAATTGACCCGGCCTGTGGCGGGATCGTAAGTGATGCAAAACTGCTCGTTGGCAGAAGTGGTAGTGACCGTCCAGTTGTTGGCATTGACGCTTCTCTCGCCGCTGCTCTGCTGCCAAGAATCCCAAGCACCGCAATAGGTCGGTTTCCACTGGTAAGTACCAGCCGCTGGGATCGTGTAGCACCATTGACCTCCGCCCATGTCTGTCATTGCTGCGGCGTTGTTCCAGCCTGAAAATTCGCCCGGAGCGCAGATAGAAAATAAATCTGGCTCAACTGCTTCTACTTCCGAGGTGGCAGTATTGAAACGGAAAGTCATAAAACCGCTCATGTGGTTGAACCAAGCATTGGCACCGCCAGGATACCAAGCATCTGCACCCGCATCGTAAATTTTGAAATCGTGACGACCGACGAGCCCACCAAAATCAGTGACTAACTCATAAATTCCGCCACCAATATCAGCGAGTTCACAGGTGGCGTTGGAGTTGCCAAAATCGCACTGGCCTGTGCTACTGCGGAGATAAAACGGCTGGGCGCTCAACATGCCTGCGAAGAAAAGCGAAAAGAAAAATGAAAATAGCGTACTTTTTCTCATGAGATAATAATTGTTTCAAATATGACTTTACCTACTAAAGGCAACTCTTTGCCTTTAGCCGTTGAGGGTACAATACCATGGACAGGAAAATTTTCCGGAAGGAAAAGTACAGGTGTAAGTCATCAGTATGGATTATAAATTGTTAGATTCTGTTAACAGGTAACTCAGTCGTTGGGAAGAATGGGCAAATGTTTCAAAAATTACATTGCCTAAAAAGAAAGGCTAAAATAGTAACTAAATCTGTGTATAGCAAAAACCATGAAAGATTTTGCTGCTGAGGGATTTAGCTTTCAGCGAAAACCCGCCACTTTTTTGATGATACTTCGTTATAAAATTGGTCACGTAGAACCACTATGTTCTCAATTTTCCACCTTGTCTCATCAAAAAATTATCAATTTTTCACTCGAAATCTAAATCCCTAACAAGCATCTCTAACGGATTAAAGTCACCTCTCCTTCCATTTTCAATAATTCCCCATTTGTCAATTCCAGTTCTGCATAAAAAACATAGATCCCTACATCCATCAATTGCCCCCGTTGTGTACCGTCCCAGCCATGGTTCAGGTCACCGGGCAGCAGGTTGTTGTCTTCAAAAACATGCCCTCCCCAACGGTCGAAGACCAACAGGGTTTTGATGGTTGAAACTTGAGTCCCAGCAAACAAAGTGAAAGTGTCATTGATCCCATCCCCGTTTGGTGAAAAGACATTGGGGGCGAAAATGTCCACCTTGCTGTTCACAGAAATCAAAATATCGTCCATCGCTTCGCAACCATCCTCACTACTAACGGTCAGGGAATACAGGGTTGTCTCTGTCGGTTGGGCAATTGGCTCGGGGCAGTCGTCACAGCTTAATGTAGCATCGTTTTCCCAAACGTATTGGCTGACCGGGGCTGTAATTATAGGCGATAACTGAACTATTTCACCCAAATTAATTTCCTGGTCAGCGCCCAAGTCCACTCCTAATATTGACGGTTCGTTCAAAGTAAAATTCAATTCCATTTCACAACCCGCTGAGTCAGTCACCAACAAAGTGTAAATTCCGCCCGAAAGTCCTGTAAACAAAGGATTTCCAGTCGGATTTCCATTTTCCAAAAAATAAGAATAAGGAGGGTTGAATCCCGCCACAGAGTCAACTTGCAAAATGCCATCCGCACCGCCAAAGCAGGTCGGCGGGGTAGTTGTGATGAAAACGTCTTCAACCCCAGAAGACAAGGTGACAGTAGTTGTTTCCATAGCAGAACAACCATTTTCATTATTGGTCACGATCAAATCATATTGGCCTGGTTGCATGACCGAAGGCATGGTTTCATTGGATGAAAAACCATTTCCCGACCATGCGTAGAGCAGGTCATTCGAGTTGGCCGTCACGTCCACTTCGAGCATCACTTCGGATTGAGAACAACCTATCGTAAAATCGGTGATGAAAACTATGACGGGCATTTCAAAGTCTTCATTTATGAAAACAATATCTGTGTTCACACAACTGTTGGACAGGTCGGTCACTTCCACGATATATTGCCCCCCCGCATCCACTGTTATTTCATTTTGGTTTTCCTGTAAAATATTGCCTCCTATCGTTGACCACACAAAGGACGCATTTGGCAAAGTCGACCCAGCTACTTCCGTCAGCGTAATTATTTCATCAAAACAATTAAGAGAACCAAACCCATTTATCTCGACTGGTGGTAGGTCAGAATTGTCCACCACCGCCACCGAATCGAACCCTGTGCAACCCGTCACCTCGTTGAACACTTCCAAGACATACGTTCCTGCCCCCGATGCCATCCACTCATCATCATCGCTACTCGGCAGGGGTTGGTTTTCAAAATACCACGTATATATAATGGTGTCACCCTGTGCAGAATTACTGCCATCCAACAGCACGGAAGTGGTCAAGCAATCGAGGTCGCCATTTACCAACACGGCAACGGCAGGTGGGTTTTGTTCGTCAAATACAGTCACCAAAGCTGGTGGTGAATCACAACCTGTTGCCGGATCCGTGACAATCAATGTATAAATCCCCGGCTCGATGACTGTTGGGTTTTGCTCAGAAACATTCGATGCATTGATGTCGGGGCCTGACCATAAATAATCGGCTGGATTCACGGAGGCACTTCCATTTAATATCACGGAACTGACCAAACAAGTGATCGCCTGATCTGCTCCGGTAAATGCTGTTGGCACATCGGGGTTTTGAGAAATAATGACTTCATCAGTAGCCGAACAGCCATTTACTATATCGGTTATGGTAAATAGATAAGTACCAACTTCAACCACCTGAGCCATGAGCGCCGCACTGTCACCGACGATGCCAGGACCAGTCCACAAATAATTGATGTTTTGGCCCGTGGTAGAACCTGTTCCGTCCAATGTGAGAGTTGTTTGGGTGCAGGTAAACTGCATATCCATGCCCGCATTAGCAATGGGTGAAAGGGTGTCCAAACCGATGGTGATTTCATCTGTCCCGACACAACCGCTTTGGGTATTGGAGACATTCAAAGTGTAAGTGCCCGGCTCGTCCAAGAGCAACGTAAAGTCATTTCCGAGAAGCATCCCGGTTTCATCCAACCACTCATATTCAATTTCGTTTCCCTGCGTGGAACTGCTTGCGTCCAATAATACCTGTGGGGCAAAACAAGTCAGAGTGGTATCCGCCCCAGCAATAGCAATGGGCAAATCGGCATCAGTAGTCACCTGAACGGAGTCCACAGCCGAGCAGCCACTGAGGGTGTCGGTGACGGTCAAATAATAAATACCCACTGAACTTACTTGTGGGCTGATTTCATTGGAAGTAAAACTCGGCCCAGCCCATTCAATTAAAATATTCGCACCGTTGCTGCTACCTGTTCCGTCGAGAGTGACGGTGGTGTTTCCGCAATCCAATTGTTGGTCGATGCCAGCCTCGGCAGTGGGCAGGTCCGCATTTTGAAAAACTTCTATTTCATCGGAAGCCGAACAGCCATTTTCCGTATCCAATATATTTAAGGTGTAAATGCCAAGTTGGCTGGCAGTCAACATTTCGTCATTCCCAATTACAGCTAGGCCAAATGTCCATTCGTATTCAAATTCTGCACCCATGCTGGAATTCCCACCCAGCACAACTGATGGCTGGCCGCAAGTGATCGTTTTATCCTGCCCTGCATCGGCCACAGGAAGTATGGTATCCACCACCACCTCGACGGTTGCCGTTATTTCACAACCATTATTTGTGTCGTTTACATTCAATGAATAAATGCCGCCCACCGAAACAGTCTGCATCAACACGTTTCCCATTGGTTGACCATTTGGATCGAACCATTGGTATTCGATACCGGAACCGGAGGAAGAATTACTGCCATCCAACGTCACCGAGGAAATATCGCAGTTGATGGTTTGGTTGGGCCCAGCATCGGCGATCGGCAGATTACCATCGAGGGTAACTTCTGATTCATCAGATGCTGTGCAGCCGTTTAGCGTATTAGTTATTATTAAAATATAAATGCCGCCCTCACTAATACTGGGATTGGGCAAATTTTCATTTGCTGCTGTAATCCCTGGCCCTGTCCAAAGGTATTCAAAACCAGCACCCGGCGACGAACCGCTACCGTCCAAAGTGACACTCGTTTGGGTACAGGTCAATACCATATCTGCCCCGGCATCAGCAGTGGGTTCAGTAATATCCTCAAAAATTTCGACGGAATCTGTGGCCATGCAGCTTTGGCCGCTCGTCGTATCTGTTACTATTATGAAATAATTTCCCGGAAGGGCAACCTCTGGGTTTTGGTCATTCATGTTGCCTGCATTGATGCCGGGGCCGCTCCATTCAAAGGAATAACCAATGCCCGAAGAAGAGCCGCTGCCATCTAGGGTCACATTTGGAAACTCACAGGTAATGGTCTGGTCATCACCCGCATTTGCCAAAGGCAGCGCTAAAAAAGTCAATACCAGCGAATCGGAAGTCTCGCTACAGGCGCCGGTGGTTTGAGCTGTGAAATAGATCGACACAGTCCCGTTGGTGAGGTCATTTGTGCCTGGCGTATATTCGGTATTTTGATTGGTTGCATTCTGAAATGAACCATCACCATTGCTTGTCCACAGCAGGGAATTGAAACCACCAGACACATTTCCCGAAAGGGAGGCAACCAATCCATTACACAAGTTTTGGTCTGCACCAGCATTTGCCGCAGGGGGTTGTTCTATTATAATTATTTGTGAAACGCTAGAGGCATTTCCACAATTATCGGTGTAAGTCCAGGTGCGTGTGATCGTTTCGGGGTTCGTCATGCCATCGCTCACATCAGTTGGGGAAACACTGCCCGTGCCGTCGCAATTGTCTGTCCAATCCAGGTCAACAGAAGCAGGAACATCTCCCACACATACATTGACATTTGCCGGAGGCATAGCAAAAACAGGGGCTTCCAAATCCGTTACGGTAATAATTTGGGTGGCACTGACCATATTGCCACATTCGTCGGTGGCCGACCAAGTTCGGTGGATTTCATATGGGCAACCATTTCCAATGATTATTTCACCATCATAAGTGATAGTCGGCATGGAGCAATTATCCGTGGCTGTGGCATCGGCAGCAGAGGCAGTTGGAATGCTGTTGCAGTCGAGGCTTGCATCGGCAGGGATGCTCAGAACAGGCGGCTCATCATCTGTAACGGCGATGGCCTGCGTTCCGAAAACTGAATTACCAGAACAATCCATGGCTGTCCAAGTCCGCAAAATGACCCCTACCCCACAATTGTTCAGGCCACCTAGGTCATCGGTCGGCAAGCCCGTCGTCACAACTGATCCGTCGCAATCGTCGGTAGCCGAGAGCGGCGAAGCGGTCGGGACATTTCCGCAGGAAACCGTCACATCAGCAGGGATGGCTTCGGTAATGATGGGCTGCACAATGTCCTCAATGGTAATGAGTTGCACTCCCGTAGCCGAATTACCAGCACAGTCCGTGGCCGTCCAAGTCCTTATGACGACACCCAGTCCACAATTATTGAGATTGCTAAAATCGTCATTCGGAATGTTTGTTGAAACCACATTTCCGTCACATGCATCGATGGCGTTGAGTGGGGCGCCAAGAGGGATTCCTGAACAAGTTACAATAGTATTCGGCGGCACCGATTCTGTGATAATTGGCTCGCTGGTGTCAATGATCGTGATGATCTGGATGTCCGTTGTGGTATTTCCAGAGCAGTCTGTGACTTCCCAAGTGCGAGAGACCTGTCCTGTCCCACATGACCCGATATTGCTAAAATCATCTGTCGGAACGCCCGTCGTGCTGACATTCACATCACAAACATCAGAAGCCATCAGAGGCTGCCCGACTTGCAATGGGTCTCCACATTCGATGGTAATATTTGGGGGCACAGGTTCATCAATGGTTGGCCCGTCATTGTCTTCCACAGTGATGGTTTGTGAGTCGGAAAAGATATTTCCCGAGCAATCAGCCACCTCCCACGTTCGAATGATTTCACCGATGCCACACGCGTTCAAGCCGCTGCTATCGTCAATTGGCATACCCGTGGATGTCACGCCCGAATCGCAGGTATCTGAAACATCCAAGGCTGCTGCGGTTGGAATACTCCCGCAATTCACCGTCACGGCAGCGGGGACAGCAGCAGTCAACACTGGAGCTTCATCGTCCTCCACAGTAATCGTTTGCGAAGCAGAAACTGAATTACCGGAACAATCAGTCGTCTCCCAAGTACGGATGATTTCACCAACGCCACACGCGTTCAAGCCACTGTTATCATCAGTTGGCATACCCGTGGTCGTCACCCCCGCATCACAGGCATCCGAAGCATCCAAGGAAACGGCTCCGGGAACGCTACCACAACTGATCGTCACATCGGCTGGCACCGCGCCATCAATGGTCGGGGCAGTAGAATCTTCAAGGGTGATAGTTTGCGAAGCAGCAATAGTATTTCCTGCACAGTCGGTCACTTCCCAGGTGCGTAAAACCTCACCGATACCACAAGCATTCAGGCTACTGTTGTCATCGGTCGGCAGACCTGTGGTGGTAACATCGGCATCGCAAACATCTGAAGCAGCGAGGGAAATGGCCGCGGGCAGATTGCCACATTCCACAGTCACATCAGCCGGCACCGCTGTATCAATGCTCGGTGGATCGTTGTCCGTTATGGTAATAGTCTGGGTGGCGGTCGCCGTATTTCCTGCACAATCTGCTACTTCCCAAGTGCGGATCACATCGCCAAGGCCGCAAGGGTCGAGGCCGCTCATGTCATCGGTCGGCAGACCAGTGGTGGTGGTCGCATTGGCATCACATTCGTCAGAAGCAGCAAGCGCTGTAGCAGTAGGTAATGGGTCGCCGCAAATAACAGTCGTATTCGGTGGGGCTGGTTCGTCAATGGTCGGTGGATTGGTGTCCGACACGCCGGGATCACTGTAGCCGGGACAAAAAAGGTCGCACGAACCAAAGCACCAAGGCCCTTCCACTTGAATGCCGCCGCCATAGTTGAGCCAGCGGTTTTCGTTGTCTGCCGGATTGGTGCATGGGCCGCCATAACCGTTGAATTCCCAAAAAGGCGGTGCGTTGCCGTTCACAAATTTGTATTGGTATGTACCAGGGGCAATCCCTGTAAATGATATTTCCCAAATGCCGCTTCCGAGGTCGCACATGGGCAATAATGACCAGTTGACTTCGCCAATTTGATCGAAAAAATTGCCGGCGATAAACATACCCGTCGGGGAAGCAGTAATGTCGCGGGTGTCCACGCGGAAAGTGATTTTGTCCATGAGGATTGTCCCCGTGGCATTGGCACTTGAAAATCCTGCACCATTTGCCAGAAGCCAGCAGCAGGCAAAGCGTAAAAGGAAAATTTTTATAAAACCGGGTTTTCGCATTCTGTTAATTCCGACATGATTGATGGCACAAGTTATCAAACAATGAGGAGATGACTAATACCTACACCCTAGTATGTCGGTTTCACTTGGTGTTCATTTTATGTAAAATATTGAAAATCAAGAATTTAAAACCCGAATATATTAGATTGCAAGTTTGCTTTGGGAAATTTCCGGCTAGTAGTTCTAGGGGTTGGAAAGGAATAAGTATTATCCAAAATAAATAAGAATGCACTGGACATGAGGAGTCAATCACTTTTTGTGACCATCCGCATCGTCGGACAAAAGTCTGTTACAAAGAGGGTATTGTATGTGAAATAAAAAAACTATTTCACATACAATCAACCGAACAGGATATGGCTGCACGTTTTCACGTGCAGCCATATCCTGTTATACTTTGTCCTGAAACAGGAAGATCAGAAAATAGATAAAAATAGTTTATCGTTAAATTACGTTAA
Source organism: Saprospiraceae bacterium (assembly GCA_029263015.1). Lineage (GTDB taxonomy): Bacteria > Bacteroidota > Bacteroidia > Chitinophagales > Saprospiraceae > UBA6168. The sequence goes on from JAJCYI010000239.1 coordinate 12,547, forward strand.
ATGTTTTTCCCTTCCAGAAATCCATACGACCTTTCCTGCCTTATGCGGTTTTTCTTCCTCATACTAACATTGACCACTACGCTATCTTCCACGCAACCAATGTGGGATACAATGTGCAAAGCACTGTTTAATAGCTGCGCCATCACAAGTTGTGAAACAAGTGTTTGCACCACTCAGGAAGAAGAAGAAAACGAGGACAGAAATTCCCGCCAATGCTGCCCCTCATTTCAGTGCTGCTTTCTCGCTTTCCCAGGTTTTTCAGTACCTTATTCACTTGACTTCAAGGGGTTGACCATAAAAAAAATACGCCCTTCGGAAAATACGAACATGCTCCGTTCCTCATTTATCGGCCAATTTTTTCACCCGCCAGATGTCGCTTTTTTCATCACTTGACTTTTTACATTCATTTATTCAAAATACTCCTTATTTGCCGTTTCAGAGGCGAACCTTCAGGCACGCCTGTTTATTCATTTCTGAAAGGCCAAAAAGGACAATATATTTTATCATGAAAAAAGCAATTTTTATAGGTCTCGGCATCACGGCATTGGCAGGTATCGCATTCGCAATCATTAGTAGCTGCTGTGGCGGTATTTGCGAGCCAGGCTGTTGCCCACTTTGCTAATCACTGCGGCTTTCGGGCCGTTCAGTCGATAGAAATGAAGAAGCCCTCCGCTGGTGCGGGGGGCTTCGTTGGTTTAACATAAAGCCAAAATACCTCATACATGTTCATAAAAACCCAACCTCTATTCCATACATTTGACCCAAACAAAATCAACATGACAACACGCCGCAATTTCCTCCGCCTATCCGCTGTGACGACCCTCAGCACCACCGTTGTTCCAGCGTTGGTAAAAGCTGCCAATACACATTTGAACAACAAACGTATCCTCGGCCCAAGCAAAGGCCAAACCATCCTGTTCCAGGGCGACAGCATCACCGATGCCGGCCGCAGCCGCGGGAATTACTATGCCAACGCAAGCTCAGGAATGGGCGGCGGTTACGTCCACCACACCGTAACCCACTTACTGGGCAAATATCCTGAAAGGGACTACAAATGCTACAATCGGGGCATCAGTGGGCATAAGGTATTCCAATTGGCCGACCGCTGGCAGGACGACTGCCTCAACCTCCGTCCCGACGTGCTCAGCATCCTGATTGGAGTAAACGATTTTTGGCATTCACTGAGCAATAATTATAAAGGCACGGTAGAGGTTTATGAAAATGATTTCAGAAAATTATTGGCCGGAACAGTAAAAGAAATGCCGGAGGTAAGACTCATCATTGGAGAACCATTCGCTGTTGAAGGCGGAACGGCCATTTCAGAAAAATGGGAAGCATTCCACGCCTATCGCCATGCCGCCAAAAAGATCGCAAAAGACTTTGGGGCTGGTTTCGTTCCTTACCACAGCATTTTTGAAGAAGCTTTGAAATTAGCACCCGCATCTTATTGGTGCCCCGACGGGGTACACCCTTCCCTTGCTGGTGCATATTTGATGAAAGAGGCTTGGGTTTCAACGAGTAATGAGTAATGAACAACAAGTAATTTCCAGCTCCTCATTCCTCATTGAAAAACCATTTTTCTTTGTTCAGAGCCATAGGGGGTAATAAGCTGGTAAAAATAGATGCCGCTGCCGCCGAAGTATTCTTCCCCGAGGGGCACTTCATGCCACCCGGCATCTATTGATTTATTAAACACAATTATCTCTCTACCTGAAACATCCACTATTTTCAATTGAACGGGCATCCTTTCCTCCAGGAAAAACAGGACCTTGGTTTCATTGCTGAACGGGTTCGGCTTGTTTTGAGCCAATTGGAAAAAACTGGCAGCACCCACTGGCATGTGTGGGACCTCGTGGGTGCGCCAAGAAACGTTCAAGGGATTACCGCCATTGGAATACGCAATGGCCGGCGTCATAGTAGAATTGATCGCAATCGCTTCTCTCAAAGAAGTGTTCTCTAAAACCTGGAATTGCAACATGAAAAATACATCGCTTTTTCCTATAAATAGCCCCCCGTCCGGTGTGTCCCAGCTAAGGGTCACTGAACCGGACAGTGGTAGGGCGTAGTTCTTTTCAGTTATATCGAGGGAAGCCGCGGCCAACCCTTTGAAAACTATTTTGGCAGCGTCAAACTGGATGGTCGCTTGCAACGCCTCCAGCAAAATTGGAGCTTCAGCATAGACAGGAATTTCCACGGTTTCACCTTTTTTTAGCATCACATCGTTGGCTGCCAGCACCAGCTCCTCTCCTCCCCTATCTTCATTTCCATTGCTGAAATTGAAGTTGGCAGAGTTGTTCACATCCCCTACTTTTATTCCGATAAAATGATGCCCGTACACATCCTTGTTGATGTTGTTGAGCCAGGCACTTTCAGGGAATGGCTCTAAAAATGGATCATCGGGATCGGGAAATTCATAGCCTTCATGCACAAACCGCCACGAGGTGTTGTTGGGAAATTCATCCGAAACATACAAGATGGCCTTCCTGATAAGCACAACATCGTAAGTGGTCACGGCCCCAGAATTATTGGCATCAGCAGCAATAACTTTATAAGGTGAACCGAGCAGTTCTTGCCCTAATATATGTTTGGAAATCTTGATGAGGTCATAGGTCGTCACGCCATTCAGCAAACCCTCATTTTTATACGGTTTCAATTCGCAACTTGCCCCGGCAGGCACATCGGGGAAATGGTACCAGCCTGCTTCCGAAGTCATCACATAATTCATATCGTTGCCGTCCAAAAGCTGGGTCTGGATGTCAGGCATCGGCACTTGGTTTTCATCAATGACCAAACCACCCACCACCAATCCGTCATCATCACAGATGTCGAGTGGGTCGCTGAAAAATATTTGGTTCATGCACGTCGATTCATTGCCAAAAGTATCCGTCACCGTCAATGTATAAGGCACGATCGCTATACCAAGTGAATCAACAAAATTGGCCTCGTAATCGGTGCAGTCAAGTGTGTCGAGGTCGAGAGATAAAGTTACATCAGTACAAAAATCTGAACCTCCAATCACCCCGATTGCTGTAAGTGGATTAATTTCAATTATTGCCAGTCCAGTTGCGTTTATTTCAAGGTCAAAAAATTCACAATTATTGGCCGGAGGCACTAATTCAACCACTTCAACATTCACCACACAGGAGTCCACATTCCCGCAAGAATCTTCGGCAAAAAAGGTGACGGGGGTAATCCCCAAATTGAAAATACCCCCAGCAGTAGCACCGCCGTTACTGAAGTCATTGGTAATCGTAACTATATTGCCAGGGCAGTTATCAGCAGCATCCACCGATATTTCAATGAAAACCGAACAGGTTTCTGTTACCAACGGCACAAACACGTTATCCGGGCAATTCAAGAATGGTGGCACGTTGTCCATGACGGTAAGAATCTGAGTGACGAGCGCCTCGTTGCCACACTGATCGGTCAACCGGTAAATGTACCAGACCAGGCCGTTGCAACCTACCACGTTGGTACTGTCGCCTACAAATTCCACTAGCACATCGCCACCACAATTATCCATAGCAACCACATCGCCAGGAGCTGGATCGGGAACGAATTCGATACATTGAAATGGCCCAAGGGTTGGCAGATCGGCGGTTGGGGGAATGGTGTCCTGTAACAGGAAATTTTGGGACATGATGGTATCCAGCCCACAAATATCGGTGATGCGATAAGTGCGGATCAGGGTGTCCATGCACATACTGTCCAGCATGGTTTCGGAGATCAATTCTATCACAATATCCGCTGGACAATTGTCGAAGGCATCAATGGAATCGGGATCAAAAGCTGGAATTTCGTTGACACAATTAAAAGGCCCCATGTCGGGTAAATTGGCGCTCGGAGCCAAGGTGTCATTTACCGTAAGGACAATGACAAAAGGTTCAGCCACATTCCCACAAGTATCTGTTGCACTGTATATGAAGGTTCGGACAAAACGATTTTCGCAACCCATGAGGACAATCGTATCCATTTCTAAAGCCACCGTCACAGGGGTACAAAAATCTGTGGCAGTCGGCGGCGGCGGTTTCACCAAATCACCCGGACAGACATAAGCCGTATCCCTCGACCCCAGCGGTTCATCCCAAACTGGTGGATTGGTATCTAGTACTTTTATGAACTGGGTATAGGAGGTATCCTCCCCAGAACAGCAATCAAGGAAAGTATAGGTCCTAAATATTTTCAAGCCACATGGTATCGGAAATATTTCATCGGAAACGTTCAAAGCCCAAGCTTCACAATCTGCAATGGCAATGACCTCACCGGCAGAAATGCTATCGAGCGGGATGCTGCAATCCACCACTGTATCGGCTGGAAAGAAGAACATGGATTCAGTGGTATCGATCAGCGTAATTTTATGGGAACAAGAAGCAGTAAATCCACTGATGTCTTCGACAATGAACGTCCTCGTGATGGTGCCAGTGTGGCAAATATTTAGGTTTTCCTGATCGGAAAAATACAAGGTATCAACTTCGCAATTCTCCTGAATATATGGTTCGCCTGTCAGCGAGGTGGGAGCAGGCAACCACTCGGTACAGGCCAATGTAATATCAAAGGGGCAAGTTATCTCCGGCGGCAATTTGTCATCAGTCAAAACGCTTACCATGCAATTGTTGGCATTGCCTCGGCAATCGGAGACTTGCACCACGACCATAGTCGTGTCGCCAATGTCATCACAATCAAAGACCACGTCAGGAAGGAAAAGGGCACTTGAATCGTCCATCCTTTTTACCAAAAATGTGACACCACAGCATTCGTCATAACTACCGTCGTCGAACGTTTCGGCAGGAACACTTGCCGTGCCGTCAGACCCTATCGACACCTGCGTTATTTCGTCACAAATTGCCACTGGCACTACATCGTCAATAACGAGCAAAGTCGCCTGGCAATATCCAACATTATTGCACTCGTCATGCGCTTCGTAAGTAGCTGTGTACTCCCCCATTGGCAGACCAAAGACCAATCCGCCATTGTCTTCGATCGTGCCATTGGGAGTACTAGTGCGAACTGTAATTTCTCCTGCGCAATCATCGCTCACAGGCAGTGAGGGTAACAAGAATATCCCCTCACAGTCTGGACCGTTTGCGCTAAAAATCAAGGTGTCAGGACAATCAAAAACGGGCGGTTGAATGTCCTCTACTTTTATTAATTGGTTATGGGTAATTATTTCACCAGAACAACAATCGAGCACCCACCACTCCCTCAAAACAGTAAAGGTATTGCCACAATCTTCCAGTACGAAATCCTGGTACTCCACGTTTATTTTACACATTAAACCAACCGGTAAACTATCGACCATCGGCACACCAGTTATGGCCACTGAGGTATCAGGATTAGTGCATGAAAGAGCAGGCTGGACTTGGTTGTCGAAATCAAGTGGAAATAGTACATCTTCCAAAGATGGGCGCACCACAAAAATAGTCTGCACACAAGGTTGTGCATTATTTCCACTGGCATCGATAGCATGCCAAGTACGTGTCAAAATATTCGTGTACGGTGTGTTGCAAAGCTGGAAATTCAGCTCATCCTGATAACTGGTGTCAGGAACGCTATCACAATTATCTGAAATCAACGGATAACCGATTGAATCTACAGAAAGGTCAGCGGTACAATTTACGGTGGTATCCTGGCAGGTGATAACCGGCTTCAACTTGTCTTCGATCAAGATGGTGCCCCAGCAAAAGTTCCCAGAAGTATCGTCAATGACACGCGCATCCAATACGTCATTCACATGGGCACAAGTAACGGTGTCCCCAATGTTTTCGCCAGTCTGCAAAAGAATTTCAACGGTTTTGGAACCAGGGCAAGCGGATTCTTCCCCATCGAGGACCATGCCGGCGGAAACGACTGCAATCCCATTTTGGTCGAGGGAAACCTGCACCAAGTCGTTGCAGGCCAAGGTACATTGAGCGTTACCGGGCAGGGTGGACAGCAGGCATAGCAATGCCATGCAGGCCACCCTCAGGCAGGGCTGGTGTTTCATAGGAGGCGGATTTTAATCTGTTAATAGAGGAGCCGTAGATGGGGAATGCTGAATCAGCGCGGAATTAGGACCAAAGTTTTACCTTAAGCCCGAAAACTGACATCGTACCATATTACGGCTATATCAATTCGCAATAATTTACAGTTCTGTGGATCCTAAAATAGTTGTGGAACCGACTCTTTTAAAAGAGACCAATCAGGATATTTTTTCTGATAGGTCAATCTTTAGTTGTTGCAGGCATCTTAAATCGGTCGGTGTATGGGAAAGGGAAACAAACAATTGCCTGACTTGAAATTCAATTTTTTCGGATTAAAAATTTTTAATATATGTTTTTACGGGGTCAACGAACATTCGGTTACATATTTTCTGATTTTTTTTTGGAATCTTTCGAGTGGTGGTGCACTTGGTGACCAGACCTGACAGGTTTTGCAAACCTGTCAGGTCTTCTGTCAAAGACAAGAAAACAATGGAAGGTTTTAGGCAGATTAAACTAATAAATTAAACATTTTGACGTGTTCTTTTTCCTTCTGAAAAACCTAAAAAACCTTTACGTAGCACCACTATGTGCTGATTTCTTAGATTCCTCAGAAGAAAAAATAACCTCCTCAAAATGTCCAATTTATTAGTTTAATCTGCCTTAGATGGGAAAGACAAGAGGCAACAAGTACATTTTTGGTGGGTTCGCTTTTTCAGAAAGAAGAAATTCCTAGAATACTTTCAAAAGTACTATAGATTCAAGTGGCAAGATTGAATGAATTTGAAAAACCAGACAATTGTACAGCCCCCCAAATCACCGCTGCGAATACAACCATTGCTCACAATAGGCCTGTACACTGTTTTCCAACAATTGTTTGTAGTTGGAGGCTGTTTTCAAAGGTTCAAAAGCGACCTTTCTTTCCCTGTGTATCCTTTTGAAAACAGCGGCATGTTCTTTTTTGAAAATCGCAAAGTCAAATACTGGCGTTGCCATTTTCACTGACTCTTCTTTTTGGCTAAACAAATCCGCCACCTCCCCTACCCTATTCATCCGACTGGCTTGAGCTGTTTTATTCTGTACTGTAAACGCGGGTTCTGGTGACCGGCCGATGGCCCGTTCTTCTTCTAACAATTTCCGGAATTCAGATGCGGGAATATTTTTTGCCCGCTCGCGGTTGATGCGTTCCATGTCTTTCAGACGTTTTTTCCGTGCCACCACCTGTTCCATCAATTGGGCGTATAAATTGGGTTCCTCAAACCGCTTGTTGTTCACCCATCCGGTAAATGCCTTCACTTTATCTTTGTCTGTTTTGACGTTTGTCTTTTTTTCGAAAAATGCCAACATAAACAGCACAAAAAAATCTTCATAGCCCACCAGTTCGCTGCCCTTAATCATAGGCAACACCCCATCCAAAGCGAAAGACATGCTGACGCCATATTCCGTCATCGTGTTAAATGCCCGCCGTTGGCCTTCCGTCAATTTTTCGATTCGTTTTTCAATTTTTGTTGAGGCCGTTGATTTTCTTGGAGCAGATTTAGGTGGGTTTGTTTTTAAATATTTCAATTCGCTCTCGTTGTCCGAGAGGTCGTCTTTTTCGTTGATCACAATTCTAAGGTCTGTTATATTGCGGCCTTTTTTGATAAAATCGTAATCAATCCTGAGCCGTGTATTTTCGTTGATCTCCGTTTTGGCCACGTTCAGCACCTTCCGGCGGAAATTACGGAAGTCGGGGTATTTATCAGAAATCCCCAAGCGATGTTTCAACTCCCTTATACTCACCGCCAGCACGTTCCTTCCGTGCCGGATATGCTCATAATAATATGATTTACACATTTGGTACATACGGATCGAAAAACCGCTCTTCATTTTCGCCACTTCCAAAAATTCAAACTGAGTAAATTTTTCTTTCAATCCAAGCAAAAAGGGTTTCATCTGGGGGGAAAACCCAAATTCCACACAGAGTACCCCGTCTTCATTGTATTTTGGCACTGCACCTGCCACCCAATTAATGTGTCCCCGCAGCCGCGCCCCATCCAGCGTAAAATCGGTCGGAAATGAAATCTTTTTATCGGTAATGCTATCTAATAATTTGTCCAACCGCTCGTAAAAAGAGCCATGTTTTTTGGTTTCATCTGTTTTTAAAATGTGTTCTATTTCGGAAACTGGTACCAGATAAACTTCAAAATCGCTGTGTTCTGGACGCAGCAACGTTGCCATAAAAAGGATCAGCTTCTGTTCCCTGGGGGTCAACTTATATCTGGCATTCTGGATAAATTGATTGGCTATTGCAGCAACCTGTTTAGTTTTTTCCATTTGCATCTCAAGAAATTTTTCGGGAAACTATATCCATATGTGTACATTCAAAACTGTCGGGTACACTTTTTACCAACATTTCCCACAGTGGGTACACAGCAACAATAAAAAAATGATCTTGGCCAAAAAATGCCACCCACAATAGGTACACTCAGTTGGTTGAACTTCTGCCAATACGCGTTCCTAATTGCCATTTCCTGCCGTTCACAGCTTGACTTTTATAGCCCCACAACAAGAACACCTGAAAAGCACTGTAATTACTGGCCTTCCGAGGACAGGTACACATAACAGTTAGCAATGTTAGAAAGGTGAGACACAGATAGTACACATGAATAGCTGAATTGCTGAATATTTATTTTATAATCTATTGATATTCTGGTACTTAAGCAGGCGTCATTTCATAAAAAGTAAATCCCCCATCAAGTACACATAAACGACATTTTTGTTCCTTTTCAGCACTGAGCAGTAAATTCCACCTGCTTTTGCCGGATATTTAGGATTTCACTTCTACCAAATTTAGATTTTAATGGTAATCCGGTCGAATAAAAAGCAATACCCCCACGTCATGGACACGTCCCACCTAAAGTACACAAGCGACCCACTTTAGGAAATCGCTACACACACATTAGGGACACAGGTACCCCACATAAGGCACTCTTCTTTCCCACATTATGTAAACAGGTCGTACACATTGAGCACACATATCCCCCACATCATGGCCACATATCACCCACAGTGCGTACACTGATACAGGTATATATTACTCTATATCAATAAGTTAGGCTACAGCTAAAATAAAAAAGAAAAATTAGAAAACATAAAGTTTAATGGAAAAAGAGAGAGAAAGAGGCGTTTTTTATTTTTTTACTTATACAAACTCTTGCTACTGGGGAATCAAATTAAAGGAGGCATTTAAAAAATAACTATCGGTGTACCTCATGTGGGCACACCTTTATTAGGCTGGCGTGTCCATGATGTGGGAGGATTGTAGGGAGGAAATTTTTTGTGCATCTAATGTACCTGTTTTTGCACTTCCGCTACTTACAATTCCAGAGATATAACCTCGGGTTATGTTTCTTGGCACTCCTGCATAAGAGGATTGTGGTAAGGCAATAAAAAAGTGTTCCTTTCCTTTGTATTAACGAATTGACGAAATCGTTAAATAAATTTTTCTTTAAATCTATATCCTTTTCTTTTTCCTGAAATTTCCTTTGTTTAATATTGCGCCAGATAAGGGTTTATTACCAAATTCTTTTTTTCGTTAATTCGTCATTTCATTAATTCTTTATATTATGACATTGGTTATTGGAGTTGTTTCCCAAAAAGGTGGTGTTGGCAAGTCCACCGTCTGCCGTTTGATCGCTTGTAATTATGCATTGAGCGAATGGCTCGTGAAAATTGCCGATATGGATTTGGCACAAGGTACTTGCACAAGTTGGAACCGCCGACGCCTGCAAAATGGGAAGAATCCCAAAGTAGCAGTCGAACAGTTTGTGAGCGTAGCAGATGCGCTAAAAATGGGTAAGCAATATGACCTGGTCGTTTTTGACGGTGCCCCCCACTCTACCCGCATGACTTTAGACATCGCCCACGCTAGTGATCTGGTCATATTACCTACCGGGGTCTCTGTAGATGACCTTGAGCCGACCATCAAACTTGCCCATGAGCTGAAAAAGAATAAAATTCCTGTTCAAAAAATTGCCCTTGCATTCACGCGTGTTGGCAACAGTGAGTTGGAAGTCGCCGAAGCAAAGGATTATGTGGAGGCCAGTGGATACCACCTTCTAAAAGGTGTAATCCATGAAAAAACAGCCATTCGCCGAGCCAGCGATGAGGGCAAGTGTGCCACCGAGACTTCTTTTAGGACTATCACCGAAAGGGTGGATGTTTTGGTACAGTCTGTCGTAAACCGGGCAGGTGAGTTAAAGAAATAATGATTTCGTTATTTCATTAATTCTTCTTTTCTTTACAACTTGGTAAAAGGTAAAAGGTAAAAGGTAAAAAGTAAAAATGGCCAAAATCAGCAGACCTTCGACAAACCGCAAAGGGGCGCCCCCTCCAGAATTTGAAGCCAGCGCAAACTTGAACCGTGCGCCTGACGAAAATCTAAAGCCACTCAACTTTAAGGTACGGACCGAATTCAAGCGGGAATTCAAAACTTTTGCCACCTCGATGGACATCAGTATGGTGCAATTGCTCCAAGATTGCTTTGAATACTACAAAAGCCGTAGATAACGAAATATGTAAATAACGATTTCGTTATTTACATATTAAAAAACAATATCACTCACAAGGCAGCCTCCGCTTCGGCTTTCCGCTTTAATCCTTACCAAAAGAAGCGTATTCAAATTCGTATTCCAACCTAATCTTTTCCTTTGTTTCAGCGAAGATCAATAGAGCAGATCGTTAATTGGATTTGCAGGAAAAAGTAACCAGAAGTTGTACTTCTGGGGTAATTCTGCCAAAAGTACAACTTCCGAGTTACGTCACGTCAACAAAAGTCTCCGCATTAGAACGTGAGTTCTGGATAGCAATCTTATTGTCCCGTTAGGGACGGAACATGGGTAGCCAAGCATTTGCAGGGGTTTTCCGTCGTGCCGTAGGTACGCAACGTGGAAAATGTTACGTACCTACGGCACGAAAAATACCGTTGG
>JAJCYI010000240.1 GCA_029263015.1 Saprospiraceae bacterium
ATGGAGGTGACATAAACCAGGTGTCGGACGCCTCCGAAGGCGTCCGACACCTAAGCCTCGACACCTAACTCGAATTTTTAAAATAAATGAAAACCAAAGCTGCTGAACGGCGATCTTCTTCCACCAATTCCAACCTTGTACAACAGCGTTCGGGCAGCCAGTCTTTTTTCCAAAAAAGATCGAGTACGGCGGGTCATGCTCCGGCAGAACCAGCCTTTTTCCATGCACCCGTGCAGGCCAAACTGAACATTGGCAGGCCCGACGATAAATATGAGAAGGAAGCAGATGCAATGGCAGATAAGGTAGTGAGCGGGCATGATCAAATAGGAGGGTCGCTCACAGCACAGGTAGCTCCTACTGGCGTACAGCAGAAATGCGCTGCTTGTGAAGAAAATGATGAGAAGAAGCAGGAAGAAGAAAAGGTGCAAGCCAAATCCTTGCACCCACAAATTTCGCCTTTGATTCAACGGCAAGCAGAAGGAACGGAAGAGGAAGAAGAGGTGCAGGCTAAAATGGAGGAAGAAGAAAACGTTCAGCGAAAAGAAGAGGAGGAAGAAGCGATACAAGCCAGACAGGATGTGCAACGTGAAGCAGAAAAAGAGGAAGAAGTTCAAACCAGGCCAGAGGTTCAGCGTCAGGCTGATTTGGAAGAAGAAGAAAACGTTCAACGCCAGCAGGAAGAAGAAGAGACCATGCAAACCAAGTTAGAATTGCAACGGCAGGAAGAAGACGAGGAGGAGCTACAACCAAAAATGGAGGAAGAAGAGGAAGCATTGCAGGCAAAACCCGACCGAGCATCGAATGGGGCTGCTAATATTGAAAATACCCTGCGGGCCTCAAAAGGTACGGGCGGTTCAATGAAAACGGAAGTTCGCATCGAGATGGAAAATAAGTTCGGGGCAGATTTTAGCGGAGTCCGGATTCATACGGGCAGTACTGCCGTGCAAATGAGCAAAGACATTCACGCCCAGGCATTTACCCATCAAAACGATATTTATTTTAATACAAATAAATACAGACCGGACAGTAAGGATGGCAAACATTTGCTGGCACACGAACTGACCCATACCATTCAACAAGGAGGTGTTCCTCTCCTCAATAGGCGGCCCATTGTTCCCGATATTCAACTGGAAGAAGAAGCAACTGATTTTGAAGAAGAACTCCTGGAGAGCAACCAGGATGCTGTAGATGCGACCGATGCCCGACCAGCTATGGATGCCCGACAAGAGGCTGTTGGCGAAATGGCAACTGGAGCGGCCAGTGCCGCAGAGAATTTCGATACTACATCAGGGGCTTCGCCGCCGCCACCTCCAGTGGAAATTACTGGAGAAGGAGATGCCCAAGATGGAAATGGAGAGAATGCCGCCTTAACGCAAGAGCCTCCCGTTGGGCCAACCGGCAAATACCTTGAAGAGACTAGTTCAGAGGTTTGTGGGAAAGCGGCTCAAGATGCGGGAAAACTGGCCAATAATGAGCAAACCCATGATGATGCGGGCAAAAAATTGGGGCAATCAGAAGGGGCAGTGGTGCCGCCCGTGCAGGAAGGCCAGGCTCAAGGCAATGCTGGGCAGGTTCAACAATTGGACAGTGCCGAGGCGCCTGACCCAAAAGAGCGGCAGGCAAAGGATAAAATGAATGAAGAGCTGTCCAAAGCCGTCCCCAAAAAGGTCAAGGAACTTAACGAATTCAAATCAAAAGGCAAGGCCAAAGTGGTCGGCAATGCAGTGCTCGGAGTGGTAAACAAAGATGTCGGAAAAGTGAAAAGTACGTACAACAAAATCGAGACCGCTCCTACTCCTGTTCCTGCTGAGACTCCCACCGAACTGCCACCTGAAAAACAGCCTCCGGGAACGCCCAAACTCAATCTTGGCAAAGAAGCGGTACCTGCTGTGCCAGCTGAACAGACTGATATGTCTCAATATCAGGAGCAGTCGGATGACCTTTTGAAGAAAGAAGAAATTTCTGAGGAAAACCTGAACATGGTGGATAGCGGTGATCTCTTTGAGGCCAATAAAGAACAGGGAGACCTAAAAGGTAAAGTTGAAACCCAACCGGCTCAATTACAGGAATTTGCCAAACAGGAAACGCAACAGGTAGAAACGGATTTGCAGCAGGAAGAGCAGCAGGCGAGGGGTGAAATGAAGTCCAAACGGAAGAATAAATTGGGCAAAACAAAAGATGAGCAACAGAAGACCAAATCCGCTATGGAGCTGAAGCGGGAAGAGGTTACCAATCATATCAACCAGATTTATGAAACGGCCAAAACAGCAGTAACGACAAAATTGGATAACCTGGAAAAGCAGGCCCTGCAACGCTTTGATGAAGGCCAGGCGAGGGCTTCGGTTGAATTTGAAAATGAAGTGAATACGAAGATAAATGCTTGGAAACGAAAGCGTTATTCGGGAATATTTGGAGGGGCAAAATGGTTGAAGGACAAGTTTTTTGGTATTGATGACTTCCCAGAAGTTAAACGGGCATTCGACAACGGGCGGCAAAATTTTATCCGCAAAATAGATCAGCTCATCCTCGACATCACTACAGAAAATAAAAAAGTCATTGCCGATTGCAAAAAGGAATTGGCCGACGCCAAAATCAAAATCAAAGAATATGTGGACAGCTTGGCTCCTGGTTTAAAAGACATCGGTGAAAAGAGCCTCAAGGAAATGGAATCCAAATTGGCAGAACTCGATGGTTTTATTGACAAAAAGGCCAAGGAACTGGAGAAAAAATTATGTGACAAAAAAGAGGAAGCCATCAAAAAGATTGATGAGAAGATCGAGAAGATGAAAGAGGCGATGTCGGGCCTTTTATCCAAATTGGGCAACCTCTTGCTCAATGCAATGGTCAAGTTTTTTAAATGGGCACTTGAAAAAGCAGGGTATGCCAGTGGCCAACTGATGGGCATTATAAATAAAGGCAAGGCCGTCATCAAAAAGATTGTCACCGACCCCATCGGATTTATCAAAAACCTCGTCAGTGCAGTCGGCAAAGGCATCGGGCTTTTTTCTTCCAACATCAAAAAGCACATCATGGGCGGCCTCATGAACTGGCTGACTGGCGCTATGGGCGATGTGCAGATTACCCTGCCGGAGAAATGGGATTTAAAAGGCATCTTCTCTTTGGTCCTCCAAGTCCTCCGCCTTACCTGGACAAATATACGTGCTCGACTCGTCAAGAAAATACCAGAGAAAGTAGTTGCCGCAGCAGAGAAATCGGTGGATATTGTAAAACGGCTCGTTAAGGAAGGTCCTATTGCCCTTTGGGACATGCTCAAAGAAAAGGCCGCTGAGATCAAGAAAACCGTCATTAGCGGCATCCGGAACTTTGCCATTTTTGAACTGGTCAAGCAGGGCATCGTTAAGTTGCTGAGTTTTCTCAATCCTGCCGGCGCCATTGTACAGGCCATCCTTGCCATTTACAACACCATCATGTTTTTTGTGGAAAACTGGAACCGTATCGTGGATTTTGTGAAATCCATTTTCAGTTCAGTCGGCGACATGGCAATGGGCAAAATCGGTGCTGCCGCCAAGACCGTTGAGCGGGCCATGGCCATGGCCATCCCCATCATTCTGAATTTCCTGATGCGCCTTCTGGGCATTGGTGGTATCGGCAAGGCTGTTGTTGGCATCATTCAAAAAGTGGGCAAAAAGATTCAAAGAGTTATTGATAAAATGGTGAACTTTATTGCAAAGAAGATTCGGAAGTTGTTTGGGAAAGTGAAGCAGGGGGCTAAAAAAGCAGTAGGGAAAATTGTGCAATGGTGGAAAGCGAGAAAGAAATTTAAGAACAAAGATGGGGAAAATCATACGCTCTTCTTCGAGGGGAAAGGTAATGGGGCAAAACTTATGATTGCTTCCCAAAAATCGAATATCGAAAAGTACCTTGATGATTACCCTGATAAAACCAGTAATGAATATAAAAATGCAAAAACGGCATTTTTAGAAAAGAAAAAAATTATCTTTTCTCCTGCTACGAAAGGCAAAAAAGCGAGTGATAAAAGAAAAAAGATAATAAAAGCATTGGCGAAGTTGAGTGCGGAGTTTGCAAAATTGGGAGGAGGACAATTAAAAGCAAAAGATTATCCTAATACTACTACTCCTACCTACTCAGGCCCTCCCCCAAAAACAAATAAAATAGAGTATGTGGTCGGTAAGGCGAAAAATGGAACCAAGCCTAAAAAAGGTCGGAATACAGGAACTGTAGGATGGGATAAAGTTTTTGATGCTGGGCTGACAAAGCAGTCTGATAAATGGGTTCAAATGCATGTGGTCACAGAACAATTGGGTGGACGAGCTATTCCAAGAAATTTAATTTCTGCGCCTAATAGTGTAAATACCGGACACTTTCGAACATTTGAACATTCCGTTGTGAAATTGGCTAATAAAAAATCAAGCAAAGTGAAATCTGTGGTGTGGTTCTCTGCAACGGTTGATTATTATAATGCCAAATTTGCAAAAAGTATAAATGCAGAAGCAGGGCTTTACCTGTTCAAAGGAAGAAAGGCCGGTGTGGTTCAATGGGAAAAAAATAAAACCCCAAGTATGACGGCTCAAGCCTCGATCCCTCTCCCTAAATTGCATATTGATAAAAAAACAAGTTTGAATTTTAGTTCGGGTACTGATTTGAAGAAAGTAATAAAGGATAAGAAATTTGTTGAAATGATTAAAATTAATAGATATTACAAGACTACTATTGATTTCGAGAATAAGATGAGGGTAGCTTTAGAAAAAATATATTCTAAAAGCGCTACCACAAATAAAATAAAGGCAGTTAGGAATAAAATGCCAGATCAAATTGTTTTGAATAATCCTTAGTAATGGAATTAAAAAATAAACCGGTAATTGATTTTTATAATTTGGCTAAGTCTAAAATAAAGGCCTTAAAGTCACTTGAAAATTTTGAAATATATGACGTTAAAATAAATAAGGGTATTTCACAGAAAAAAGTTGATGAAATGGAAAAAATAATTGGAGTAGAAATTCCAAGTAAATTAAAAGCGTTTTATCAATCGATGAATGGATGCGAGCTTAGTTGGGCGTATGAAGGGAAAAAATATGATTTAAATGGTTTTTGGGATATTTGGTCGTTGGAGAGGTTTTTTTTTGGATGGGAAGGAAAAATCAGTTCAGCAAATCTTAAAAATCCGTTTGAAGATATTTTATGGAATGACTACTATGAGGAAAAAGATATAAAGGAATTGAAGAAACACCAAGTACTGGAATCAGTGGAAGGAGATGGTTCGTATGTGACTTGTAAAATAAGAAAAAATAAGATCAATTTATTTATAATAGAGGAAGATGAATACAAATCATTGCCAATTGATTTATTCACTTATTTTTATTTAGTTATTGAATCATTGGGTGTGGAGGATATTAGAAGTAAAATGAAAAAAAATAAATTTTTGAAAGACCCTTTTAGCTACAAAGAACTCAAGCGACTTAACAAATTGGTTAAAATAGATATGTCTTTTCTGACTGATGTTACCTGAATTAAAAACCTAAAAGATATTATGAAAAAATCAAGACCCCGCCGCCGCCCTCGCCGCCGCCATTCCACCGACCACTTCTTTCGAAAAGAAGCAGGAAAGGAATCCCCATTTTTTGAAGTGGGTGCTATGAGAGCAGTCAGCAGGGGTAGTGCTTTGAGCTTAAATGGAAAAGGTCGTCCTGGCAAAGCGGTCAACTTTGGTAGTGGCCAAGGAGTACAGTTGCGTGGATTAACCTCTGCAGATTACGCTAACAATGGCTGGTCACTGATCAACGAAAACCTCGCACGAGGCAGTGGTTGCGAAGGATGCAATGACCGACAATGTGAGCAGTACTCGGCCACCGTGCGCTCCACTTTCCAGGTAGCGACCAATGTTTCACTGCCTAATATGAGTGAATACAGCCATATGTCAGAATGCCAGCAGCAGCGAATACGGAATGCCATCAACAATGTTTTGGCACCGCACGAACAGCAGCATGTGGCTGCATTTCGGACTTATAACGGAACTGTTGAGACACCCATCGCACTGACGGCTTGCCGCAATCAACTGGCCACTTTGGTGAGGAGTCGTGCTGATTCCACTCATCTCAGCGTGGAAAGACCACGCCGAGCGAGTGCCCAGGGTGCTAGCGATGCACTTGATCCATTTGTTGTAAACGTTGATTTGAATTGTACAGATTAGACTTGTTTACGAATAACAATAGTCTATGCATTTTTTAACTGCCTGATAATCAATTAGCTGTAAAAACCAATTTAGGAGGTAACTTTAAGTTACCTCCTAAATTAACAACCTGATAATCAATAAAATATCTGTTTTTGATTCTAAAAAAACTGCACGGACTATTGAAATAAGGAATTTGAGTATGAAAAAAAAAATTACTGAAACCACTGCCCCCTCTAATGCTGCCAACCTGCATTTTGCCCTCGATTATTTGAGGAATGTGCTAAAGACCCGTTTGGAAATTTATTTCAACAAAAACGAAAATGGAGAGGAAACAGTGGAACTGCCCTCGCTGGGTTTTTATGACGATGGTTCTGTTTTCTCCGGGTTTATTGTTGAGCACCAACCGACTTTTGAAGAATATGTGATCCTTCTCTTAGCACTTGCCTCCCATATTCACCCGAATTTTTTGGGAAAAGCGATTAAGGATGCCTTGCCAGAATCGGGGGACTTTTCTGAAATGGGCGGCATCAAGGACAGCCAGCACCGTGGCTTTTTGCCGACAGGAGAAACAGCCCTTTTCCTACTTGCAGGTGAGGATTTGGAGCACCGTTTTGATATCCAGGAAATATTTTCCACTAATCATTGGTTTCACAAAAAACAAGTACTGTATCTCGACGTGCCGAAAGAGGCTGACCTGATTTTTAGTGGCCGGATTATTTTGCATAAAGAGTTTGTGGAGAAATTTACGATTGGAGCGGCCTCCACGCCACCGCTCAGCCCATCTTTCCCCGCCCAGGAAATTGACACCCAACTTGAATGGGACGATCTCGTGTTGCCTAGCCGCACCATCCAGCAGATCGAAGAACTCAAATGGTGGATGGAACACAACGACACCTTGATGAAAGATTGGGGCATGTCCCGCAAACTCAAACCCGGCTACCGGGCATTGTTCCACGGCCCTCCCGGTACTGGAAAGACCCTCACAGCAACCCTTTTGGGGAAATACACAGGCAGGAAAGTATTCAAGGTGGACCTCTCGATGGTCGTTTCAAAATACATTGGCGAGACGGAAAAAAACCTATCGCAACTTTTTGACAGGGCCAGCAACAAAGACTGGATCCTGTTTTTCGATGAGGCCGATGCCCTGTTCGGAAAGCGCACCAATGTCAGGGATGCCCATGATAAATATGCCAATCAGGAGGTGTCGTACCTGTTGCAAAGGATAGAAGGTTTTCCTGGGCTGACCATTTTGGCTTCCAATTTCAAGAGCAATATTGACGATGCTTTTCTGCGCCGTTTCAATGCCATCGTCTTCTTCCCCGTGCCCAATGCTTCGGAGCGGTTGGAGTTGTGGAAAAAGGGTTTCCCCGAAAAAGTCGTTTTCGAAAAAAGCGTTGATTTTAATGAATTGGCTACGCGATATGAACTTACCGGCTCCAATATCATGAACGTGGTGCAATCTACCTGCCTCCGAACCTTGTCTGAAAAAACCAACCTCGTTAAAGCGTCGTTTATCATGGAGGCCATTAGGAGCGAACTGCAAAAAGAGGGAAAAGTGGTTTAGTTGTTAGGGAATTAGTGATTAGTAAGAGCCTGCTCTCCACCCCCAAATTCCTTTATCTTTGGCTCCAACTTTCGGACAACATGTTATTACCCTTTCTACATAAAAACGAAACCGAAGCTGGCTGCGACGAAGCTGGTCGTGGCTGCCTCGCTGGACCTGTATTTGCTGCTGCTGTTATTTTATCTAAAGATTTTCGCCACCCCCTTCTCAACGACTCCAAGCAACTCACCGAAAAGCAGCGTGACGAACTCCGCCCCATCATCGAAAAAGAGGCTGCTGCCTGGGCCGTAGTGAACCTCGTTCCCAAAGAAATCGACGAATTGAATATCCTTTGGGCTTCTGTTGAGGGAATGCACAGGGCGGTGCACCAACTAGAACTGACACCTACCAGCTTGCTTATTGACGGCAACCGTTTCAAACCTTTTCCGGGCATTCCGCACCATTGTATCATCAAGGGCGATGGGAAATATATGTCCATTGCCGCCGCTTCCGTTTTAGCGAAAACACACCGCGATGAACACATGAAAGTTTTGTCAGAAAAATACCCGGCTTATGGTTGGGCGCAGAACAAGGGTTATCCGACCAAAGCGCACCGAGCGGCTATTCGGTTGTTTGGGGCGACGCCACATCATCGGCGGTCGTTTCGGTTGTTGCCGGAGGTGGAGCAGGGGAAGTTGTTTTAATTATTTCTTGTCACCATGTGTAATATTTTAATTAAGTACATCCATTGTTTTTCCTTGCTTTCTTATACAAGCAATTTTTTTCATTTTCTTAAAATATAACCTTATGACACGCCTAATTATTACTGCGTTTTTGATTCTTCCTTTTTTTATTTCTGCACAACAATCTATAAAAATTTCTATCCATCAAAACTGGAATGAAAGTACAGACAATTGGATGACTCGTTTTAAACACGAAAGGAAATTTGACCAATATGGCAATGAAATTGAAGTCAATTCAAGTGAATGGATAGCAGGAGAGTGGCAATTGATAATGCAACAAATAAATGCCTGTTTACCAAATGGAGAAAAAATCGGATCTGCCACTTACCAGTGGGAAAATGGTAAAAAAGAAGAAGTTTGGAACCAGCTACCGGTCGAAGTTGAGTATGATGAATATGGAAATTTAAAAATGAAAATGTGGAACATGCACCCTGATATGCCAATCTTAAAAAAAAATGTATATGAATATGATGAGAAAAAAACCAATGCAAAAATTTTTAAAGAAATTCAGCTTAGTTTAAATGAGCAGACGAATAAGTGGGAAACGCATGGCACCACTTTTTTCTCGTACTTTAAATTTGAAGGAGAAAAGAAGCTCGTTAAAGTGTCGGAGGACTGGATAAAAGACAGGTATTCCTATTATAAATATGACAATAAAGGAAGATTAATGGAAACAGGTATATGTAAAGATTTGGACGAAACTGGCGACTGTAATGAAGAGGTTGGAAGTTACGTTGAGTATTTAAATGACGGGAATACCAAAACAGTCTATTTTCAGAGGAGTCCGAATTTTGGTTATAAAAAACATGTTACAATTCGCACGGCAAACAAAGACTTACTTCGTAAAGAGATTTATGATATGGAAGGTGAAGAATGGATTTTGGAAAGTGAAGTTTTTGGCTACATCAACAATAAAGGACAATTGGCAAAAGAAGTATTTCCCAGTTGTGATAAAACTAGTACCCTTATCAGAGAACATTTTTACGACAATGAGGGCTTGTTGAAAAATACTTTTTTTTATAAAATACCTGAAAATAAAACGGAACGCCAACCGACAAGTCGCACCAACTATACCTATTTGAAACAAGCTGGAGAAGGATTCATAGCTGAGGATGCTTTTATTATTTATCCTAATCCTTGCATTTCATTCATATCGGTAAAACCTGAGTATCTTCCCTTTCAGGATGCAGTCATGACAATCTATAATCTTATTGGTGAAAAAGTAAAGAATGAAGAAGCAATTATTGCCGATCAAAAAATTGATGTTTCTTTTTTAAAGAGTGGCCTTTACCTCGTTGAGTTAGAAATTGACAAAAAAAAATACATGGAGAAGATAATCGTTGCACCAAAAGTCATCAGGCCTTAACTGGTTAGGCTACTTTAATGTTCACTCAACAGAACAGGCTCTTTTCCTTGGAAACGATGAAAGAATAACTGGATAAATTCCTCGGTAGTTGCCGATATTTGCAAAGTTTGCCGAAACCTCTTCTTTGCAAAGGCGTTTCCTTTCTACCATTTAATTTTAAGCAAACAGCCAACAGAAAAAATGACTGATTACTCATTTATAGCCAACGCGCATCCTTCCTACATTGATTCTCTGTACGAACAATACCAAGACAATCCCGACGGCTTAGAAGAAAGTTGGCGGTTGTTTTTCAGGGGCTTTGATTATGGTTTTGGAAATGTTGAAAACAGGGCAGCAGTTGCCAACGGCGCTTCCATTACGCCCGGACAGGTCGATTTTGATGAACTGAGAGTACTTGCCCTTATCATTGCTTATAGAAACCGAGGGCATTTAAAATCAACCACCAACCCGCTCAAAGAGCGCAAAGACCGGCAACCTTTTCTCGATTTAAAAGATTTTAGTTTAACTAAGAATAGTCTCTCCAAAAAATTTCTGGCTGGCAAGGAAATAGGTTTGGAGAATGCCACATTACAGCAAATAATTGATCGGCTTGAAGCCGTGTATTGTGGTAACATTGGATTCGAATTCCACCATATTCAAGACCGCAATAAACGACGCTGGCTTCGTCGCCGGATCGAGAAGCATACGCCCGATAAACAGTTCGATTTGACCCTGAACGAGAAAAAGCGGATATTGGAAAAACTCAATGGGGCAACGATTTTTGAGCAGTTTTTAGGTAAAAAATACGTGGGACAAAAAAGATTCTCGCTGGAAGGTGGTGAGACGACAATCGCTGCGTTGGATGCAATAATCACAGACGCCGCCAACGACCAGGTCGAGGAGGTGGTAATCGGTATGGCACACCGTGGCCGCCTCAATGTGCTGGCCAATATTATGGGTAAAACCTATGAACAGATTTTTAGTGAATTTGAGGGTGAAATGCCTGAAGACCAGAGCTTTGGAGACGGAGACGTGAAGTACCACCTCGGATTTTCTTCTTTGGTTGAAACGTCGGATGGCAAAAAGATTTACCTAAAATTAACCCCCAACCCTTCGCATCTTGAAGCTGTAAATCCTGTCGTGGAGGGCTTCTCACGTGCCAAAGCTGATGTATTGTACGAAAGTGATTACGACCGTATTTTACCGATCCTTATCCATGGTGATGCAGCAGTTGCCGGACAGGGGGTTGTTTACGAAGTGATCCAAATGAGCCAACTGGAAGGCTATTATACTGGCGGGACAATCCATTTTGTGATCAACAACCAGATCGGCTTCACCACTGACTGGCAGGATGCCCGTTCTTCCACTTATTGTACCTCTGTCGCTAGTGTGGTGCAGGCCCCGGTCATCCACGTGAATGGCGACGATCCAGAAGCAGTTGTGTTTGCTTGCAAACTGGCATTTGAATATCGCCAACATTTTAACAACGACGTATTTATTGACATGGTGTGCTACCGCAAGCATGGCCACAATGAAGGCGACGACCCAAAATTTACCCAACCGCACCTATACGAGATCATCAATCACCACCCTGATCCACGTGCTATTTACAGCGAACTCCTTGCGAAACGTGGCGACCTCGAAAAAGCTATTTCTGAGAAAATGGAAAAAGGGTTCTGGAATGACCTTCAGGCCCGGTTGGAAAATGTGAAGCAGCATAAATTGCCATATGTCTATCAGGAAAGCGAGGAAGCTTGGCGGCAATTGAAAAAAGTGACAGCCTCCGAAGATTATGAAATTTCCCCCGAAACTGGCGTGGACGAAGAGACGATAAAGGCTGTGTTAAAACACCTCCACACCTTGCCAGAGGATTTCAAACCAGTGAGCAAAATCAGGCGTATTTTAAAAAGTTCGCAAAAGCTGGTGGATGCTGGAAAGCTAGATTGGGGTTTGGGCGAATTGACGGCTTATGCCACCATCCTCCTCGAGGGCAATGACGTCCGATTGAGCGGGCAGGATGTGAGAAGGGGTACTTTCTCTCACCGCCATGCTGTGTTTGAAGATCAAGAGTCCGATGTCGAATACAACCGCTTGAGCACGATGAAAGCAGGCCAGGGGCGATTCCATATTTTTAATTCGTTGTTGTCCGAATATGGGGTGTTGGGTTTTGAATACGGCTACTCGCTTGCCCGCCCAGATGCACTGGTGATCTGGGAGGCGCAGTTCGGTGATTTTTTAAACGGTGCTCAGGTGATGGTAGATCAGTTTATTTCCGCTGCCGAAACCAAGTGGCGGAGGATGAGTGGCCTGTGCATGTTCCTCCCGCACGGTTATGAGGGGCAGGGCCCCGAGCACTCTAGTGCCCGCCTGGAGCGTTTTTTACAGCTTTGTGCAAATTACAACATGACAGTGGCCAACGTGACCACTCCTGCCAATTTGTTTCATTTGTTGCGCCGCCAGATAGTCCGGCCATTCCGAAAACCATTGGTTTTGGTGACGCCAAAAAGTGGCTTGCGGCATCCAGAGGTTATTTCTGAGATAAAGGATTTTACCACAGGCACACGTTTTCAGGAAATCTTTGACGACCCGATAGCCAGCAAGGCAAAAGTGAAAATCCTCCTTTTATGTTCTGGTAAAATTTATTTCGATTTACTGGCCAAACAACGGAACGACGAGCGGGGCGATGTCGCCATTGTCCGGGTCGAACAATTGTACCCGCTCCCTGAAAAACAACTAGAGGCTATTTTCAAAAAATATAGCAAAGCTCAGATAAGGTGGGTACAGGAAGAATCTGCCAATAATGGCGCATGGACACATATCCTTTTCCATTTTTGCGATAAGCATCCGATGAAACTGGTGAGCCGCCCAGCAAGTGCTTCTCCGGCCACTGGGTACAAGAAAAAGCATGATGGGCAGCAGGTGGAAATAGTGGAAAGGGCGTTTGGGGAGTAAGATATGTAAAAATTCAATATATCTTACCAGTGCAGTGATTAGTAATTAGTTAACTAGTGGTCAAGCTATCAAAACGCTGAAAATGAATTATTTATACAATAATTAAACAGATAATCAATTACAGTTTGTGTCGCTAGTAATAACTGCCCTTTCTGGTATTGATAAAAATTACGTGACAGGTATTGAATTTCAAAGTGCCGTGCCGGAAGCCTCCAAAAGGGTGGGAATTTAATTCCCACCCTTCTGGAAGGGGCTCCTGAGGCAGGGTACGGCCTGCTTTGAATCTTTTGAATCATCGAAATTGACACTACCTCCTTCCTTTTATTCTTGAGAACTTTTCAATAATCCTCTCTTCCCACAGTCTAATCTTTTCGCAGTTCAACCGACAATGTTTTTGTTCAGGTTGTACATTTCTTGTTTTTGAATGTCCTTTATCTTCTAAATCCTAAATGCGGAAATTTCAGTTTTGACTTTTACAATTATCCATTTTAATCCGTCTCATATTTAAAGACCCAATGGCGACCCTTCCTTAGTTATTTATAAGTTCATCAATTTTTCAAATGCGTTTGTAGTATAAAAATACCCCTCTTTCAGGCTATTGCTATGTTTATCGAAAAATGAGATTGACCTCCTAATTCCTATCGATTTTCTACAAAAACAACTTTGTCTCCTTCTGGAAATATTCCAGGGGTAGATTTTTAAATCACTTAATATTTTTTTAACATGAAAAGAAGAATTACCACACTGTTATTATCTGCTTTTGCACTATCCGTTTTTGCTCAACTAAATGTCACTTTCAAAGGAAATGTCACCTATAATGAAGAGGTGACCGATGTTTGGGGTTATGTCACCCCGGCTGGTGACGAGTACGCATTAGTCGGCGCCATTGGTGGTGTATCAATAGTAGATCTCTCAGATCCAGAAAACCCTACTGAGGTATTTTATGTCGCTGGTGTTGCCTCTGGGTGGCGGGATATTAAGACCTGGGGAGAATACGCTTTTGTCACCAATGAAACCTCGAACGGGGTAATGGTTATTAATTTGACCGACCTACCAAGCTCCGTCAGTTCTAGTGATTGGACGCCGAATATCCCTGGATTGGGTTCGCTTAGTACTTGCCATAATATTTATATAGATGAACTAGGCTATGCCTATTTGGCAGGCTGTAATTTAAATAGCGGCGGCCTGATCTACATTGATGTTTTTACAACTCCGGGATCGCCTGTGTATGCTGGCAAAGGGCCCGCGGTCAATTCCCACGATGTCTTTGCACGGGACAATATAGCATACAGTTCTGAAATTAACCTGGGTCATTTTGCCATCTACGATGTCACTGAGAAAACCAATACTCAGTTGTTGGGAACCCAAAGTACTTTGTTCAATTTCACCCATAATTCCTGGTTGTCGGACGATGGGAACATCCTCTATACCACAGACGAAAAAGCTGATGCTACGGTGGGGGCTTATGACATTTCAGATCCCACGGACATCCAAGTACTCGACAATTTCCGGCCTTACGAAACGCTCGGTGATGGCGTAATCCCTCACAACGTACACGTTTGGCAGGATTGGTTGATCGTGTCTTTTTATTCTGACGGCTGTATCATTGTGGATGGTTCAAGGCCTGAAAATTTAGTTGAGGTTGGCAATTTCGATACTTTTATTCCTGCTACTACAGGTTTTTCTGGGGCGTGGGGAGCTTATCCGTATCTACCATCTGGACTCATCTTGGTTTCTGACCGGGGAAGTGGGTTATATGTGCTCGAGCCAAATTATGTGAATGCCTGCTGGCTGGAAGGAGAGATAACCGATGCTTCCAATGGGAATGCGATCAACGGAGCTTCCGTTGAAATACTAACTACAAATGTATTTGAACAATCTGCTTTAAACGGAGAATATAAAACAGGCTATGCTGTTTCCGGTACTTATGCTGTGTTGGTCAAAAAACCTGGTTTTGAACCGGCCACGGCTCAAGCTGATTTGGAAAATGGTGTCATAACAATTCTTGACGTGCAGCTTACCCCGCTTGTTCCTTTTTCAGTCTCAGGGCTTGTCATTGATGAAGACACCAATGACCCGGTTGCCAATGCGAAAGTCAGCATTGTCAACGATGATTTTACATACGATATCGAAACAGATGCCAATGGCAACTTCAACATTTTTTCCTTTTTTGAAGGAGATTATGAAATATTCGCTGGTAAATGGGGCTACAAAACAACAGGTCTCAACTCCCAGTCAATTGATGCAAATAGCAATGCCATGACCCTTGAAATTAAAGAGGGTTATGAGGATATTTTCTCCCTTGACTTGGGTTGGACGGTCAACTTCAATGCAAATTCGGGAATGTGGGAAAGAGGCGAACCTATTGGCGTTTTCCTCCCAGGGCCAGACATTTATTTAACTCCACCAGAAGATGTTTCGGACGATATCGGAAATCATTGCTATGTGACTGGAAACGTGGCAGATCTTTTTGGTGGTTTACTGATTGGCGGCAATACCGACTTAACTTCTCCCATTTTTGACCTTACAAACTATGAAAAACCGTATTTAAGTTACCATGCTTGGTACTTGAATGTTTTTCAAAATGGGGATCCCGGAACTTTTGACTTTTTGGTAAAACTATCCAATGGGCAGGAGTCTGTGTACATTGACACTTTATCATATCCAGTTTTTTCTGAAGTAATCTGGGAATTTTCTGAGATAGATATTGCGGACCATATCATGCCAACGGACAGCATGACGATTACTTTTGAAGCATCTACCCCAGTGGATTTCAGCCAAGTGGTCGAAGCTGGCATTGATTTCTTCCGGGTCTGGGACAATGTTCTGGTAAGTACAAATAACTTGGTTGACAATAATATAAAACTACTGGCTTACCCGAATCCAAGCACCCACACTTTCATTGTAAATTATGATTTGGATAATTATTCAGATGATTCTAAAATTATAATTTATAATACTTTAGGGCAACTCGTGGAGTCAAAAGTATTGACGGAAAAAAGCGGGAAGATACAAATTGGAAACTCGCTCGAAGGGGGGATTTATTTCGCTCATATTACAACTGGAAACTCGATCAGTAAAAGTTTGAAATTAATTAAAGGAGCAGGAAATAAATAAGAGTATATTTTAAGTTCACCATATAGAATATTTAGTAGTGTGTTCGGCTAAAGTATGGAAAGCCTAAAAGCAACAATTTTTGTTTTTATCTATGTACTTGGTTTTGGTAATCAATACTCAAAAATTTAGCTTTTTGATTTTGGCCTAAACTGAAGAGAGAAATAGTTTACCATACTTTACCCGAACACTACTCATTATTCCGGGCAATAACAATTTGGACAATCGCCTGCGGGGTGGCCCAGGTGGCCCTGGAGGTGGCAATGGCCAGGAACTTAATTTGACCGATCAGGAGAAAGAAGCATTGGTGGCTTTTTTAAGAACACTTGGCGGGACCAATGTATATACGGATAAAAGGTGGTGAAGGGTAGGACATGTTAAAACACCCGATCGGACCAGCTAAGGGCCGGATCGATCGGAAATTAGATTCCTCGGCGAAAACACGTATCTTTATTTTTTTTCTGTTCACGCTGCCGCCATTTTTTGCTCAAAAGTCAGCACAATAAACTCAGCTGGCCGGGAAATTGCTACCTTAACGCTCATGCGCATATAGCCATCCAGAATGTCAGTGTTGGTCATCGTAACACCCAATCCAATATCAACTGTAAATGCATCACTGGGACTGGCGCCAGCTAATCCTCCCTGCTTCCAAACATTAGTGAGGAAATTACTTACCATAGCTTTAATATCGTTCCACGTATTAGCCGTATTTGACGCAAAAACATAAGCCTCTATGGCATATTTAATAGATTGCTCAATAAAGATGACAGTACGGCGAACATTGATATACCGCCAATCTTGGCTGTTGCCATCCAGCGTTCTCGCACCCCAAACCAGTACGCCTTGGCCAGGGAAAGTACGGATGGCATTCACTGTTTTTCCGTCAATGGGGGTATTCAAATCTTCCTGTGCATCATTTGAAATGCTGACAGCAGGACTAATGACCGAGCTTACACTCACATTGGCAGGAGCCTTCCATACACCATCGGTGTTGTCAACCATCGCATAAATGCCAGCCATAGCTCCGCTTGGCGGCAATAAATTGATGGCTTCTTGGATCCGATCCATAATATTTTTATAAAGAGGGATTTGTGCTAAAAGCGTTTGGTGCAATTTTTTTGTTTCACCATCATCCTTTCTTTCAACTTTCGTTTTTTCAATACTTTTTTTTAATTCCTCCGCTTTATTTTTATCTAAATTTTCCTTGGCCAAATCTGATTCAACGGATTTATTTAAAATCTCAAACAGCCCTTTTTTAATATGGGTGAAATCAATTTCATTTGATGGGGTAACGGTCGTGTGCAGCCAGGGAAAATAAGCTGCACCATATTGTAAATAATTACTACCAACACTTGTTCTGAAATTTTTTATATCATTTTCGAAATCGTCATTAACTCCATTGGCCACATCCAAAATGGCAATCCTGTTTTGTTGTTCGCCACAGTGCTGAAGTGATTTTTGTGTTAAATTACTTCGCTCTACTTGATCCGAAATCAAGACAGCATCAGGAATAACCAATATGGTTGGTTCCAGTTCTTTTTCCAATGGTTCGAAGCCTTTCCCCAATGTTGATTTTTTGACGCCGTTTTCATAGTCGTACCCTCCTACCGATATGATATAACAATCGGATCCACCATTCACAAAAAAGAACTTTATGCTGTAATATAATAAGAATCGAGTGGCAGGAGCCATCGCTAACTCAAAATTTTTATGATTTCCAGAAATGTCAAAAACCGTTTTTGGAGCGCCTCCAAAATATTGTAAAAATTCACCAAACGAAGAAACCCTTATGGGTTTCAGTAGTAATGGCAATTTATCCCACTCTGCTTTTTCTGTATATCCTATAAAAGCAGGAACGGCTGTCGGAACCGGCACTAACGAATTTGGGAATGCAGAAAGTTCTTGGATATATACGCCTGGGGTTTTAAACGTATTGGGCATGGTATTTTAGTTTTATTGAATTCTAAATATGCAAAAACTCTTTCGGGTTTTTTCTTGCAATCAAATCAAATTCTTCTTCAGTTAACATACTTTCAGTATCGATTAAAATATTTTTATCTGACTTATGGTTTCGAACCACAAAAAAATCCGTGCCGAACAAGACCCTGCTTCTCAATTTTTCATTCTCCGTCCGCAAGGTATATTTAAGGAGTGGAAAGATTTCTTGCCCATGGAGGATGTAACTAATATCGCTATACACATTTGGATACTGCAACATCATACTGGAAATAATTGAGTACCAATCAGCATACTTCCAAATTTGCTCGATTTTACTTTTCGATAGTGATCCGTCGATGTTGTAAAAAAAATCGAGTCCTTTGTCTTTATATTTCATCAACTGAAGACTGTGGTCGTACCGGTCTTTTTCCAAATATTTTTCCCATTGATCTTCACCGCCATAATGGCCAAAGCATATTTTTAAATTCCTTAAATCATGCTTCAGCGGTGTACTTTCATCCGTATACCCAAACAATTCTTTTATGCGCTTATTTTTTGCTTTGCCCACTAATTTCCTCAATTGGCTTTCTTCCAGCAAGCATAAAAAATTCATGGGGTGGGTGAAATTGATGGTGAAATCGACATTTTTGTTTTCAGGCAATAGCAGTGGCTTGTTTTCGTCCCCTCTAATATTTTCTTCAAACACAGGATGCTCGTCCCATATTTTCTTTTTTTTGCCGCGATAAAAAATAGTTCCACGAATACAATGTGTCAATATTGGGATATCCCGATCAGCAGCATATTTCCACAAAGGCAACAATTCCTCTTCGAATGGATAGTAACCCAAAGCTGGATAAATTTTAAATCCGCTGAATTTATTTTCACCTTCGATGTATTTTTTTATAAAACAATCTTCCAATTTTACAGATCCCTCTTTGATCGTGTATTTTAAAAAATCACTTTCATCACGCATCCTGCGAGGGTCAACAAAAACAAAAGGCAGAAATATATCTTTATTTTCATCTACTTTTTTTAATTCAGCCAACACTTTCATTTGTTCATGGTACGAATTTTCAGGTTTTAGTTTCCCAGCATCCATGTATTCCATGTCCATAGGCAGTATCACAAATTTTGTCCCTGGAGGATATTGTCCTTTCAATTTGGTGAAAACTTTAGTTTGATTTTTATAAATAACAAATCGGCCTAACAATATATACCGACTTATCAAGGCTTTAGTCATATCATCTGGTAACATAGAAAAAAAACGACCGATCATTTTCAAAAGAAATAAAACCAAGTTTCGGCCAACTTTAGTTGCTGAAAGAATAAAAATGATAAATGCCCATTTTGCAACAGGGTTATCAATAGGGAGCAATAAAAATATATTTTGCAAAAATTCAAAAGCGTTTTCAAAGAAAGCGATCTGGAATGAAAGCAATCTTGCAAGTTCACTGTATAAACAATATAAAAATTGAATAACCAACAATATAATAACCAAACCAAATATGGTTTTTATTATTGGGTTTCGCCTTATGTAATTCAATCGGCGAATGCGCTTTCTCTGCTTTTCTTTATAAGCCCCTGTAAATCTTCTTTGATCATTCTTCGAAGTTAGGAACCACTTAAATATGCGAAGAATAAAAGGAATAGGGAACAGGTAATAAAATGGCCAAGGCAGAAATGATTTGGCGAGATAAGGAGGGACATGCTTGGAGGTAAATATATGAGCATGACTGTTAATGATTGGATCTTTAGTAGATGTCTCGGCTGCCATAATTGTCAAGATTTTCCGAAATAATATTCGGGTTGAAAAATATATACACAAAAATAGCTAAAGTCCACTTTAAGTGCAATGGGAATAATTATTTTAAAGGCAACACAAGCGTATTGCGGAAGCTACTGTAGTCTTCCGTTATGGTATTTTTTTTAAAATGAATTCTCGGCATAAAATATCCAATTGCTGCTCCTGTCAAATATCCCAGCAATACATCCGAGGAGAAATGCTTGCCAGCCCGCATTCGCAATATGCCTGCTGCTGCTGGTACAACTGCTGCTGCCGTCCAAACTACAGGTTTCCATTTGCTATCTGGATGGTAATCGGCATAGAGGCGGGCAGTGAGGAAACACATGGAGGCGGTCCCGGAGGTGTGGCCGGAATAAAAAGAAGTGCGGGCAGATTTAGTTATTTTTTCTTCGTTGGGTAGGTCGGGGTCAAAAACAAAAGGACGAGCTCGGCGCACGGAATTTTTTACCAAAGACGTCAATCCGATGTTTACAAGAAAAGTCTCACTGTATAATGTTCCTATTTTTAAATAATCCTTCCGCATGGATTTGTCGATCAAAGTTAATACAACAGGAAAGGTCTGCGAAGTGTATAAAAGGATGTTACTGGCATTCTTCGATTTTTCCGAGCCTTGCTTGGTTGTCCAGACTTCCCATTTGCTGATGCCCTTTTTTTGCAGCGC
This sequence comes from Saprospiraceae bacterium, assembly GCA_029263015.1. Taxonomy (GTDB): domain Bacteria; phylum Bacteroidota; class Bacteroidia; order Chitinophagales; family Saprospiraceae; genus UBA6168. The sequence goes on from JAJCYI010000240.1 coordinate 20,252, forward strand.
ATTGATCTGCATCGTAGAAAGAGGCTTCATTTGCTGGTGGAAATAAAAACCTGCAGTACCCAGCCCCAGCCCTGTGCCAATAATGGTGAGTTCTTTTTTTGGTTTTAATTGATAGGGGGATTGGGACTGAACAACTGGGATCAGCAAAATCCAAAAGAAGAATATAAAAAGTTGTTTTTCCATTTTGGGTAAAATAAATGGTTCTTTAACAAACCTTGTCCTCCACAAGGTTTGTCAAAGAACGAAATAGATTTTAATATTTAATGCACTCATTCAAAAATAAAAGCCCACTCGGATAGTATAGGTATCATCCTCTGTCCCGTTGGGTATGGTATAAAACGCCGACACCGATGCCATTTTAAAAGGCGTAATCCAGAAGCCTGGAGAGATGCCAGTATGAAAAGCATCTTTCTCCTCTCTGTCTATCCACACCCTCCCATAGTCGAAGCCGCCCATCACGCCGAATTCAAAAGGTATGATCCGGTTGCGCCAGTAAAAAAGTTTCAGCCGCAGGTCGGTATTGTGGTAAAACATGGATTTGCCTGCAAACCGGTTATTCCTGTACCCCCGCATATAGCTGTTGCCTCCAAGGTTGTTGCTATGGTAAAACATAAAATCGTTATTGGAAAGCGCTGCAAATCCAATGCGGCTGGCAAAAGTCAGCTCTACGGTGCTGCCAACCGTCACATAAGAAGTGAAACTACCGAATAAACGGGTATATGTTTCCTTATCGTTGAGATTGCGGTAGTAAGTCGCACCGAAGTTGAATTTAAGCCCATTGCGCGGGATCGAACCATTGTCCACCGCCTCGAAGCTATGTTCCATTTTTAACCCAATAAATTGTTTCAGCTCCAAGTCGTTAGCGGTGAACAAGTCGGTGTCGGTGATTCGGCCTGCCCGGTTTTCGACCTCCACCCGCTCGTAAAATGGACCGAAACGAGTGAAGTTCCTGCCATTGTACCATCTCTTTTTAAGTAATGGGCTGAGGGCCATTTTTTCTAATCGGACCCAATTGAACTGACTGTTATCTGCGTCGTCAACAGACCCGTTGCCAAGCCCAAAATAATTAAAAATGATGGGGCGGTCAAACCGCAAGTCCGGATTAAAATCGAGCGTGCCGATCACCTTAACGAAGTCTCCAGTATAATATAGGTTGAGTGCATTGGTGTTGGCTGAAAAACGAACAAATACCGAATGCTGCACCCCATAAGGTTTTTTGCGGAAGCGGTAATTCGTTAAACGAACGCCAGTACCATAAAGCGCGCCATCGTCTACTGTCCTCCCAAAATTGAGCAGGGGAAAAAAGCGGTTATACCTGAACTCATTTCGGTCGAATTCATTGATTTTCAAGTTGTTGCCGCGCAGGTCGCGTATATTTCCAATGAGAGCCATACCGTCTGGGGTATCATAGGCCACTGGCCTTTTGGAGAATGCACCTGTCTCCGAAGTATCTTCGATGACGTCATCACCACTGCCACCAATGACACGCACCCGGATGCCTTTGTTGGTCTTGCCAGTAATGATAAACAGATCCTCTTTATCCAATCCGTATAGCCTCACTTCACGGGTTTCATTTTTATGAAAAACACGGTGGTAATAGGGGTCTTTTTTACTGCCGTTTTTCTTAATGGTAAAAATTTTCACACTCAGTTTTCCGTCAGGGTGGTACTTCAACTCGAACAGGTCCCGTTTTTCTGTGCCCACCACGTCCACGTATTTTGCCTGAAATTCATAAAGCTTTTCTGCATGGATGGGGATGCGGTCGCGCCGTCTTTTAAGTGTCTGGATTATCTGTGGCGCATTGAGTTTGTATATTTCAGAAGGCCAAGCTTTAAAAGCGTTTTCGATAACGGAATCAGTCAAACCGGCTTGCATTTCTTCCGCTACGGCGAGCCAATCTTCCCGGCCAAGTTCCGTGATGAAACTCCGGTCGAATACATGACCGGGGAAAGCTTCGCCAGGAATGTCATGAATTTTTCCGGTGAAACCTCGTTGTTGCAAAGCCAGGAAACGGCGGCTGATGAGAAAAGGCACAATGCCCCGCAAGTCATAAAATGCCTGATCCCTGTCTCGGGGAACAGGACGATAAATATTGAGGGAATCACCTTGTGGAAATACACCCCAGCGCCACTGGTCATCGTGGCGGTCATAATCGTGGATAAGCTGGTCGAAAAGGCGGGAGCGCAGCACTTGTTTTTCATCAAGTTGGTGCTTTGGGCTTTTTTGGAGCTTCTCCAATAGCTCCACATAACTGATTGCATCGGAGTAGTTGCCAAAGCTTTCCAGATCGTCCCATTTTTTATTGGGCCGCTCCTCGAAGAGGTAGAGTTCACCAGCAAAATTTTCATTGTACGCTCCCAATCGTTTCTGAGCCGGCAGGTAAAACAGCTGCGGGTTGGTGTGATAAACCCCTGCTGCCTCCGCCATAGAAGGCACGGCAAAAGCACCATAAGGATGGGAACCACTTTTGAGGTCTTGGATGAAATCCTGTACCAATGTTTCCCGCAGGTCTTTTGGAAGGCCCTTGCTCACATCTTTGTTGACCGACCGGAGCACGTATTGCTTGCCGTCCGAACCTTCCAGACGCAAACTTTTGGAGGACATGCCCCCGCCCTGCTTGATAGGAGTGAGATTGGCAAATTCTTTTTCAAGATTAAAAACAGGTGCTTGGACAGGTGTCTTCCAGGCATTTCGGTAACGGTCACCAAAAGTTATTTTTTTGAATAGCCCCGCATTGTACACCTCTGAGGCAATCGTGGTCATGCTGTCGGGCAGTGGCTCGAAGGTCTCTTCTTTCACTTGGCCATCAGGGTGCGCTACTCCATCAAACACTTGTTTGCGGAAGCGGACTTCTTCCGTGCCGTCGTTTTTGCAGACGATAAATTCGACCCAGACCTCCTTGTTTTTATAAAAGTAAAGTTTGGAAAAGCCTCTTTCTGCTTGCACAAAACGGGCATTTTTTCCGCCTCGTGCAAATGTTGCTTTACCTGCCGAGCCACTCACCACAAATTTTATTTTTTCATTTGGATCCTCAAAATATTGCAGACTGTGATCGTGCGCGCCAGCAAAAATTAGGCTCAGGTTTTCTGGTTTCTTATTAGCTATCGACAATATTTCTTGCTTCATTCGGGCATACCTGTAATTGGATACATCTTGCCTTGATGCGCCGACCTGCCGGGCAAGCACGGCCAACGTACCTACTCCTGGCAAAGGCAGCCACAGGTTTTTCCGCCAGAGCGTGAGTGGGAAAAGATGGTGCTTCCAAGAGAAGCTACCGCCATGTACACCATTGCTATAAAAGGGGTGGTGCATAAATAACACGACCCGTTCTTTGTCATATTTTTTCAGGTCATCTTCAAGTTCTTGCAGAAAGGCAAAACGGTCTTTAATATCACATTTTCGATTGATGTCTTCTATCTGGCCCCAGTCTTGCAGCCACCATTGGCTGTCCACAAAAAGAAACCTCACGTCATCCGAAATCTTGATCTTTTGTGGCTCGGCACATGCCTTGCCTGGCAGGAAAATGTGTTTGTCGTCCAAGTGTTGTTCAATGAATTTCTCTTGCCATTTCAGCGCATCCCTGCCATCTGGTTTGCCTTTGTTCCAATCATTCTCACCTGGGATAAAAAGTGTTTTTCCTTTGTGGTTTTTCAATATATCCAATTGGTCGTTCAGTAGTTTTTGCGCCCGGAGGCTGGCTTTTATATTATTGTGGTTGAAAATAGGCACGTTATCGCCGAGGAAGACGAGGGTACTGTTCTCTCCTGCCTGTTCCAATTGGTTTTTCAATGAAGAAAGTACATAATTGTGATGCGTGGGAGAAGCTTCCCCCACATCCCCAGCAAGAAAAAGGGTGTGTTCTAATGCTGCCTCACTCGGCAATGTGCTGGTCTGCCAATCCTGTTCCTCATCGTGGTAAAATCCTTTTTTGGCAGTGTTGCAACTGAATAAGAGCAGCAGGGAAAGAAATGTGAGAAAATGTTTGCTCATTTAAGTTTTATTTGACGTAGCTGGAAGTTGTACTTCCAGTCATGGGGATGCTGGCATTGGGCTTCTTCCGTTTTCCGACAGGGTGGGAATTTAATTCCCACCCTGTCGGAAAACGGAAGAAGCTTAGGCGTATGCTTGGCTTTTCAGATTTGATTACCTTTAGCCAACATATTCATACAAAACTAAGCAGGATGCCCCGAACCCTTACATCCATCTTCATTCTTTTTCTTGCTACCCTGCACATAGGGGCACAAAACCCCCATCCTGCCTGGCGGAATTATACCACCGACCACGGGCTGCCCAGCTCGGAAGTACACTGTATTTTGCAGGACAGCGAGGGCTATATGTGGTTTGGGACTGATAATGGCCTGAGCCGATTTGATGGCTATTCATTCAAAAATTTCAGTGCGCAGGAAGGGCTAAGAGTATGTTTTAAATTCCAAATGAGGAATTTTGAAAATTTGATAATCCTTTAAAAATGGGGATCGGCCATGTAATTTGTGTTTCCTAAATCATAAATTACGATGGTAAAAGTCAAACTGCCTTTTCGGCGTGTCCGG
>JAJCYI010000241.1 GCA_029263015.1 Saprospiraceae bacterium
ACATGAATTAGAGGAGAAATTTCCAGCAGGTTATGAGGAGGTGAAACCATAATTGAGATACACGGCACAGCCGAAGTAATTGATGATGATTATCATTACTAGGACCTGTCAGGTTGTTTTATTTATATATGTTGGACAAATTACTTTCCCCAACATATAGAAATAAAACAACCTGACAGGTCTATCTCTAAATATTTCTCAAAACCCTACCTTTACCCCCTGCATTAAAATTTAAAAATTCAATATGAACTCCAAAACCACCAACCCACAACTCGAACTGGCGTACAATTACGTCAGTAAAACTGACAAAAATATTTTCCTCACAGGCAAGGCGGGCACCGGCAAGACCACCTTTCTCCACCGCATCAAAGGGGAGGCGGTCAAGCACATGGTGGTGGTTGCCCCGACTGGGGTGGCGGCCATCAATGCTGGCGGCATGACCATCCATTCGTTGTTCCAATTGCCTTTTGGGCCGCAGGTACCGGGCATGGCCAAGCCACAGAACCGCAAGTTCAAATTCAGCGGTAAAAAAATCGACCTGTTGCGCAGTATTGATCTTTTGGTCATTGACGAAATCAGCATGGTGAGGGCCGATCTGCTGGACAGCATCGACGGGGTGCTGCGTCGCTATCGGGATTTTTCCAAACCTTTCGGCGGTGTGCAGTTGCTCATGATCGGCGACCTGAACCAACTGCCGCCCGTAGTGAAACAGGAGGAATGGGAACTGCTGCACCAACATTACAAGACCCCCTATTTTTTTGGAAGCCTTGCGCTGCAACAAACCAATCCCGTGACCATCGAACTGAAGCACATTTTCAGACAATCGGATGAGCGTTTCATCAGCTTGCTCAATAAGGTGCGGGACAATCAATTGGATAGCGAAGTGCTAACCATGCTAAACAGTCGTTACCGTGCCGATTTCCAACCGGCAAAAGAGGATGGTTACATCACTCTGACTGCCCACAACGCCTCGGCGCAACAAATCAATGTGCAGCGATTGGCGGCATTGGAGGAAAAACCTCAGCAGTTCAAGGCAGAAATCAAAGGCAATTTTCCCGCCCATGCTTTCCCGACAGACGAGGTGCTGGAACTCAAATCTGGCGCTCAGGTGATGTTTGTAAAAAATGACCCTGAGAAGCGTTTTTACAATGGAAAAATAGGACAGGTTTCCCGCATGGAGGACGATGTGATTTATGTGAAATGCCCAGGCGATGATGAAATTTGTGTAATGGCGATGGAGTGGACCAATGTGAAATACAAACTCAACGAGCGCAGCAAGGAAGTGGAGGAGGAAAACGTTGGCTCGTTCACCCAGTTTCCATTAAAATTGGCCTGGGCGATTACGATTCACAAAAGCCAGGGACTAACTTTCGAGCGTGCCATCATTGATGCACAAGCAGCCTTTGCACACGGGCAGGTTTATGTGGCGCTGAGCCGCTGCAAGAGTTTCGAGGGCATCGTTTTGCGCAGCAAAATTGCCTTCTCCAGCGTGAAGACCGACACCGTGGTGAAAAAATACAACGAGGAGGCCGAGCGCAACGCCCCCGACGAAAAGGACCTCGAACAATCAAAACGGGAATACCAGCAAAAACTGATGTTGGAGCTTTTTGACTTTGGCAAAATGAAAAGCGCTTTCGGCCTGTTGAAACGGGTGCTATTGGAACATGTCAGTGCATTTCAGGACACTGCTTTGAATCAACTGGATTCACTTGAAGAACAGGCTGGAAAGGTGTTGTTTTCGGTGGCCCAAAATTTCCGACACCAGCTAAATGGTTATCTAGCCGAGCCTGTTCAGCCAGAGAAAAATGGGGTATTGCAAGAACGCCTGATAAAGGCTTGTACCTATTTTTTGGAAAAACTGGAGAAGGAACTCTTGCCTTTGCTCAAAGACATTCAAATTGTGTCTGACAATCAGGTCGCCTTGAAGAAGGCGCTCGAAAAATTAACAGATCTGCGTAAAGTGTTTTTTATAAAGAGTGCCTGCCTGAAAGCCTCCAGCGAAGGGTTTTCCACCTCTACCTACATTCGTGCCAAGGCCGATGGCGACCTCGATTTTTCAGCTTCGAAAAAAAGCACTTCACGGCGTTCGGCCACGGGCATACCAAAAGACATCCCGCATCCGATACTGTATTCCCGACTGCTAAAATGGCGGGAAAAATTGGCCGCCGAGGAAGCCATTACTGCGTACGAAGTCCTCTCTGTCCGCGTCATTTTGGACATTACACGCAGTTTGCCGACAGGCACTGCCACCCTTAAAAAGGTGCGTGGCCTTGGCGATCTAAAAATCAAACGCTATGGGGCCAACCTCCTCGACATTGTAGAGCAGTATGTCAGGGAAAACAATATCCCTTCCAGTCAACTCGACCTCCAACCGCCTGTCCCTGTCGCTAAATCCGATACCAAACGCATCAGCCTCGAACTCTTCCGTTCGGGCAAGAACATGGACGAAATAGCGGCGGAAAGAGGCTTTGTCCGTACTACTATCGAGGGGCACTTGGCTTATTTTGTCGGCCTCGGCGAATTGGGTGTTGCCAAATTGGTGGATGCGGAAAAAGTGGCCGAACTGCTGGCTTTTTACAAGGATAAAGAGTCTCGCTCAAGTTCAGAGGCGAAGATGCATTTTGGAGAGCAGTATTCTTACGGGGAAATCAAGTTGGTTTTGCAGCATTTAAAGTTTTTGGAGGAGAATCCTTAGACCTGTCAGGTTGTTTTATTTCTATATGTTGGAGTAAGTACTTTGTCCAACATATAGAAATAAAAAAAACTGACAGGTCTTGGCCTAAACCCAATTA
>JAJCYI010000242.1 GCA_029263015.1 Saprospiraceae bacterium
AGTAGGCAATAAATAAGCTACCCAATTTTGCGAAGTTATTTTTTCTTGTAAAAGTGCTTGAAAAACTAAGAATAGTGGGGCTATGGTTCTTTTTTCAAGTGTTTTTAGAAGGAAAAAGAACGAGCCAAAATGGGTAGGTTATTTGTTGCCTACTCCCTAAAGATACTGTTTCAAGGTTTAGATTTATTGGTGAAACCGTGTATTGGGCATTTCACAATGCACCGTACTCGTCTTGAGTAAAAATCATTACACCTATAAACCAATACACCGTCACACCTACTAAACTAAATGCTCTTCCAACACAACACAATCAATTGCAAAGGCAAACTCATCAGCTTGGAACATCCAATTGTGATGGGTATCCTAAATGTGACACCTGACTCGTTTTACGATGGAGGCAAGCACAAGTCTTTTGATCTGCAATTGGCCCAAGTTGAAAAAATGCTCCAGGAAGGGGCCACCATCATCGACATTGGCGGCATGTCCAGTAGGCCTGGAGCTGAGGTCATTGATGAAATGACAGAGTTGGAAAGGGTCGTTCCAATAGTTGAAAAAGTGGCCAGGACGTTTCCAAATGCATTCATTTCCATTGATACGGTACAATCGAAAGTTGCGAAAGCTGCCGTCGATTCAGGTGCTCATATCATCAATGATATTTCCGCTGGAAGTATAGATAATAGGATGTACGAAACGGTTGCAAAGCTTGCCGCCCCATATATATTGATGCACATGAAGGGCAAGCCACAGGGGATGCAGCATCACCCGGTTTACGAAAACGTTACCCTGGAAGTGCTCGATTTTTTCATCAATGAAGTTGGTAAATTGCGGGAACTTGGGGTGAAAGACATCGTCGTTGACCCCGGTTTTGGGTTTGGCAAAACCGTGGACCACAACTATCAGTTGCTGAAACAAATACACGTGTTCAGGATTCTTGAAACCCCAATCCTGGTTGGCATCTCTCGAAAGTCGATGATTTATAAAACGTTGAATATCAAATCATCAGACGCATTGAACGGCACCACTGCCCTGCATATGACAGCCCTTCAAGAGGGAGCAAAAATACTCCGAGTCCACGACGTGAAAGAAGCAATGGAATGCATCCATCTATTTAGGAAATTGGAAGAAATAGAATAAAAACACATTATTTTTCCTTCTAATCCTTGAAAGCTGCACACAAAGTTGGAAATTCGCATTATGAAAACAAACATGTTGGAACAGCAGCAGCAGCTTACTGAGAATATTATCAAAAAAGTTGCGCTCCGGTTTCTAAGGCAATACTACAAATTCCGGCTTCGCTACGAAGACCAGCCGGTGACTGCCAGTTACGACCTGGAAGGGGTCGGCGGTATCATTGCCGATGGTTATTATTCTTTCAAAAAGACCGATGGACGGTTGTTCACAGCCACTTTTGAAGCCACTGGCAAAGAGTCGAGGAACGAGGTTGTTTTCAAACCACAATTACAGATTTTGTTATGGGACGGATTGGCTGTTGCCAGCTTAATCACCTTGGCACTTTCCACTGCCAATTATTTTCTGGACCTACACTTATTGGACGAACGCACTGTACTTATGCGGATAGCCATGCTCCTCCTCTCCCTGACTATTTCCGTGTTTTTCTTTTATTTGATTGCCCAAAATTTCAGGAGATACAGGTACATCTATGCGGTAGAGCAATTCAAAAAATACCATGCAAATGAACAATGGATTGCACTTGCAGACGATGTGTTTGAAAGCGGCAACGATAAGTATTTCAGGGAGTTACAGTACCAATGTGTCCAGAATGGGTTCGGGTTACTTCAGGTCAATCAGAATCTTGATACCAAAATTTTAGTGACCCCTTCCCGACAAGATATTTTTTTAGGAAAAAGGAAGGAAGTTGATTTTCTACCAGCAAAGATGGCACAGAAACAACTCGCTGAACAAAAATTTGGAGCAAAATGGGCCTTGTTCAGTTCCTGGATTCCAGCTTTCCTTAAAAGGGATGATTCTATTTTCAGGTTTCGTAAATCATTCCAAACACAAATTGCGGTCATGCTTTCCTGTTTTTTCCTCATCGGTTTTTTGTTCACCAAAGAAATGTCCCTTTCCGGTTATCGGATTGTCGAAAATTCAGAGTTTCGGCAAAATATCGCCCACTCACAATCCAATCAAGTGAAAGAGCAGCCTGAAGTACTTGGCGATTCCCTACTCACCGACAAGAGTCCCAACCGGCGGTTGGACGAGTTCAACCAACAAGTTTGGATACCCCGTAAGAAGGAAACTTCAGTAACCCGAACCCCTGCCCTTGCCACAACTTCTCCAAAACAAGCGCCTCAAAAACCAGTTGAGACCACAGAAATTGTTGTGAACCAAGGAACTGACAAGCCTATACCTTACGATTGCTCAAGGTTTTTCACTTTTGACACCTATAAATATATTGTGGCAGAAGGTGCTTACAAAACTTGGAGTAGCGCCGAGCGGCGACTGGCTTTGATTCGCAACAGCAAGATCCCTTCAGCTTCTCTGCCGAAAAGCTGTTTTTTTCCTGGTGAAACAGGTTTCACTATCTATTTGGGTGAAATTTTCAACTCTCCTGAAGAGGCTTCCAACTACATTGAGGAATTGAACAATAGCCCTCAAACTGTAGTCAATAATGTTCGCCAACTAGAAATCATTAAATTAAGACCACCTGCTGGCAGATAATAACTATTTAGGAGTCAGGGGCAGGGCTGTTAAGTTCTCGTTTTAAAATTTAAAATGATGAATTTAAAATGTAAAAATGGCCTGCACGTAAAATACTCGCCATCAGGTAGGTACGTGTGTCTGATTTTTACATTTATTATTTATCATTTTACATTAAAACCCTTAGCACTTAACAGCCCTGGGGCAGGCGTCAGGGATTCCTGTTTCTTTTTGTGGGTTTTTCCAGATCTGACGGCATAGTCTTCGATCGTATTTCAGGGCTACCCTCAATTGACAACTACATCTTTCCATCCGAAAAGAATAAGACGCCACATAAATACTCAAAGCCTTCAACAAATCACCAAAAAAAGCAAGGTGTTAGACACCTTGCTTAATAAATGAAAAAAGGCTTAAGGTAAATTCTTTATCCCGCAGGGCGGGAGAAATCCTTATATATAGAATTGGAATTATTCTTTTGAAACAGAGAACAACTGCTCGGTTTTGGGATTCCTATCTAAAGTTGGAATCCGAAAAAATGAGGTATAAAAAAGAAAGTTGTTGTTGTAAGAAGCGTTTCTGTCAACCAAAGAAATGGGGGGAACCATACCTGGGGGTAACCTTTATTGGTGGGGGGAAACCAACAGGAAATCTCCAGTAAAACAGAGCGACAACTCGCAACGAACAACTTCCGGGTTATGCATTCAAAGGCCGTCTTGGCAAGACAGCGAATAGGGTTTACTTTTAAAACCCTAACAGGATTCTGACCCTCGTTATCACCTACAGCAATCCTGAATATTAATCGAGAAATGAAAAAACGATAACACATCTGTTTTGTAAATCAAAATCTCAAAAGCCAAATCTTTGTGATTATTCAGTTTGTTTTTCGAATTAAAATAGCTCGCTAATAGAGATTTTCAATTCTTCAATGCGCGTTAATAGAAGTTGAGGACCCATACTTGGAAAGAAGTTGCTTTGTATGCCTTTATCTGCGAGTCCTGATAGAAATGTACCTGCTTAAAATTTGACAATCAACTCCTTTTGGTTGATCCCTCCGCAATCATAATTCTTAAGCTTCACTTTAGCAATTTGATTGCAGACTGTACTTCATTTGCAAAAACCAGGCTAAAATTTAAATAAAAATAATATAATATTTTTCATCTGCTTCAAAAGGCAGTAAAACAAGGTCTTATTATGAAAATAAAAATACGATGGAGGTGAATCCAATTTGCAAAATAATCCGGTTTCTGATTGTATTTAAGGCAAACCTTTACTTTATAAATCTATTGAAATACCCTCCCAGGCTTGCAATTATCTCATCAATTGGACTTGCTGCATGACAAACAAACTGCGCCTTTCCGTAAAATAATTGCCGCGTTTCCAATTTTATCTTTATGAAATCAAGCAACGCTTGTCCCGTTTTACCTGCGAGCAATGGCCGCTCGTTTACTTCATTTTCCAGCCGCAAAGCCAACACGGTATCGGGCACATCCAAATAAACAGTCAGGCCATTGTCGTTCATCCACGCCATATTAGCATGAAAACAAGGCGCACCGCCTCCAGTGGCAACCACTGAATTTTCTAGATCGGTGCAAGATCGGAGACACCTGGCTTCGATAAGCCGGAAAGCCATTTCTCCATCTTGGGTGAAGATTTCAGAAATTGACCTCCCTTCGCTTTTTTCCAAATGGAGATCAAGGTCAACAAATTTCCAACCGAGCGCCTCAGCAAGGCGTTTTCCAATTAGGGATTTTCCCGACCCCATGAATCCTATTAAAAATATTTTCATATAGGTGAATTGGCCAAAAAAGTATTTATCGCAAGATTAGGTAAGTTATTCTTTGACCGTTACTAAATACTAATCGAAGCATTACTTTTGCGGCTGCAATGAAAATATAAACTATGAAAATGAATCATTCTATTTTATCGAAATCAACCCCTATTTTTTTCTTGATTACCTTTTTAATAATTATTGGTAATTCATGTCAAGAAGGGCAATCCACTGGGAAATCAATAGAGGAAATTAAGGCAGATGGAAAGATAAGTTCCATTATCAGAAGCCCCATCTCCGCTGACGGCATGGAAGACACGGTCAATGTGGCCAAAATGGTATTTGAAGAATTGACTTTTGATTTTGGGGAAGTAGCAGAAGGTGACATCGTAAAACATACCTTTAGTTTTACAAACAAGGGCAACGTACCATTGATAATCAACGACGCCCACTCAACTTGCGGTTGCACCATTCCTAAATGGCCAGAAGATGCAATCCCCCCTGGCAAAAATGGTAAGATAAATGTGGAATTCAATACCAAGGCCAAACCTAACTTTCAGGAAAAACCAGTTATCATTAACGCCAATACTTATCCATCTGTCACAAAACTGTTTATTAAAGGATACGTAAAACCCGCTAAGTGAAACGATAATATATAAATATAAAACATTGATTATCAGTATTTTATATAAATTAACAGTTCATTTTTTTTTTGAACAAGTCTTTTAATCACTATAACAAATGCAAAATTTCATTTTTCTACAAGCTGATAGCTTGGTTTCGATGTTACCTCTTTTGCTCATTTTTGTCGTGTTCTGGTTTTTCATCCTCCGCCCACAGATGAAAAAACAGAAGACTCAAAACAAATTTGCCAATCAATTGGAAAAAGGACAGAATGTCGTGACTTCAAGCGGCATCCTTGGCAAAATCAACCGGATTGAAGGCGAGATCGTATACCTTGAAATTGCCACCAAAACCATTGTACGAGTCACCAAAGGCGCAATCTCAAATGAGTTGACCGAGGCAGTCGAAAAAAACAAAGTTGACAATTCACCTATTGAAGTGAAGTGAATCTAAATGAAATTAGAAATTGGAAATTTAGAAATTAGGGCAGTTTGCCGTCCAACAATTTTTCAATTTCCAATTTTTCAATTTTAATAATGGCTGTTCCCAGATGGAAAATTGATTTCGCCTTTAACCAAGAGCGGACAGCGCTGCTTATCTGCATTGGGATTTCTTTGCTTATTTGGATATTCTTGAAGTTGTCCAAAGAATATGAGACGACGAGGACCATCCATTTGAAGTATGAATTGTCCCCCATGATGGAATTTACGGATACCCCTCCAGCCAACCTGTTGGCGACTGTGCGTGGCAATGGCATCGACATTGCAAAAAAATACTTGACCAACAGTCGTCCTGCTATACATATTGATCTTTCAAAGTATCCAAACCAGGAAGTGCTCCGCAACAAACTTGTATTTAAGGTGCAGGAAGAACTCAATTTGACTATCCGTGACATTGATCCCAACCATCTCTTTTTTTCAATTGACAGCACATCGACAAAAAAAGTCCCTGTGTTTTTGGACATCACCATAGATTTCCAAAAAGATTTCTTTTTAAAAACCCCTATCAGCTTATCGGTGGACAGTGTTATCCTATCTGGACCACAGCAAGAATTGGAAAAGGTAGATCGGGTACGAACCGAAGCATTTAATTGCCCTTCGGTAAATGCTGATTTAACAAGGGCCGTTCGCGTGGCTACCACTGGTTTTAAAAACATTGAAGTCCACCCAGCAGAAGTTTCCGTAAATATAATGGTTGAGCAATTCACCGAAAAAACGTTGGCGGTCCCAATTAAAGTGGTGAACGCCCAAGACAGCGTCCAAGTGCTTCCATCCACTATCAATATTAAGTGTTCGGTAGGATTGAGCAGGTATGATGAACTGACGCCTGACGCTTTTTCTGTTGAAGTGGACATGGGGCAAGCCACTAAACTTGGCGAACAAAAAAGCCTTCCTGTTTATTTAAAAGGCAGCCCTGAGTGGATCAGGTCGCCACAGATTTCGCCTAAGGTGGTCGAGTACCTTATTATTAATTAGACATTAGACGATACTATAGTTAACGTGAGTTCTGGATAGCAATCTTATTGTCCCGTTAGGGAGGGAACATGGGTAGCCAAGTATTTGCAGGGGCTTTCACCGTGCCGTAGGTACGCAACGTGGAAAATGTTACGTACCTACGGCACGAAAAATACCGTTGGCTTGGCATTGCTACCCATGTTCCGTCCCTAACGGGACAATCAAAGGACAGAAACCGCCATAAGCTCTTGATTGTCAAGGATTATTATCCAGAACTCACGTTATAGTTAATAGGCAATTAATTTTCACCTTGCAGTGGTCTAACATCTAATAATCTAACATCTATCGTCTATATTAGACTCTCAAATACTCATGCACCTACTCATTGTCGCCGCTACTCCATTTGAAATCCAACCCTTTTTGAATCACCTTGAATCTACCTTTGAAAAGGTATCAGATTTTCATTTCAAAAAAAACGAATTGGAAATACAAGTGCTGATAACTGGAGTTGGCATGACCTTTACAGCCTTTTGCCTGGGTCACGTATTGGCCAATAACCAATTTGACTTAGCAATAAATGCGGGTATCGCAGGAGCCTTCGACCGCTCACTTAAAATCGGGGATGTGGTGCAAGTTATTTCAGAACAATTTGGCGATATGGGGGTCGAAGAGAACGATGGTCGATTCACCGACCTTTTCGAAATGGGACTTTTTGAAAAAGACCGTTTGCCATTTGAAAACGGCAAACTCCTTAATCACATTACGGAGGACTTTGAATTCTTACCAAAATGCAATGGATTGACCGTCAACAAAGTACACGGTGAAAAATCATCTATTGCAGCCATTCAAGATAAATACGACGTGGATCTTGAAACAATGGAAGGGGCTGCCTTTTTCCTTTCCTGCAAGTTTTCTGAAGTTCCGTTTTTGGCGATACGTTCCATCTCGAATTACGTCGAGCCGCGCAACCGGGACAATTGGGATTTGCCGTCGGCAATCAACAACCTGAATGAGGTTTTGATTGAGATTCTCAATGTTTTTGAACCAGCATAATCATGTCCACCTTCCCCACAACTCAACTTGCCAACTGGCACGATGCCGGCAAATATTTCAACTATAAAGGTCACCAAATCTTCTACCGAGAAGGTGGGAAAGGTGAGACATTACTGCTGATCCATGGCTTTCCAACGGCCTCCTGGGATTGGCACCGAATCTGGGAAAAACTGACGCAACGTTACCACGTCATCGCACCGGACATGATCGGGTTTGGGTTTTCTGACAAGCCTAAAAACTATCATTACTGCATCATGGATCAAGCCGACCTACACGAAGTGATGATGGAAAGAATGGGCATAACAAAAGTCCATATCCTGGCCCACGACTATGGCGACACGGTGGCTCAAGAAATGCTGTCCCGTTGGCTTGCTCGACAAGGCAACCACATCGAAGCAATTGATCTTCAATCTATTACATTGCTGAATGGTGGTATTTTTCCCGAAATGCACTTCCCCCGTTTGATCCAAAAAATATTGGCTACTCCGCTCGGTCCAGGACTGGCCCCTTTCATGGGGAAAAGCCGGTTGGGCAAAACTTTCAAGGATATATTTGGGAAACACACCCAACCCACCAATGAGGAAATCGATGAATTCTGGTATTTGGTATCTTGTAAAAAAGGAAAATACCGCATTCCCAAAATCATCCAATACATGAAAGAAAGGCAGCATTTCCGAGACCGCTGGGTGGGCGTATTGGAGCAGTGTCCGTTGCCCCTTTTTCATATCAATGGTGCTGATGACCCGATCTCTGGCCGGCATGCTGGGACGTATTTTCAAAAAATTGCACCGCAAGCTAAAGTGCATTTCCTGGATGGCATTGGGCACTATCCTCAAGTGGAAGCCCCAGAAAATGTTTTGAGGCATTTTTTTGAGGCATTTTCCTTGTGATTTAGATCACGACAATCCGTAATTAGCGAATGTACCTTTGCCCTTGACCGAGACCTGTCAGGTTGTTTTATTTCTATATGTTGGAAGGGAATTAATTCCTTTCCAACATATAGAAATAAAACAACCTGACAGGTCTGAAAATAAATTTCAAAATATGGGTTTATTAGGAAAAGGATCAAAAGCATACAGCATTTTTGGTATGAAATGCCCCCGCTGCCACGAAGGGGATTTGTTCGAGACAGGTTCGTTCTCTTTCCAAAAGTCATTTGATATGCCGGAAAAATGTCCGAATTGCGGGCAGGCATATTTTTTAGGACCTGGCTTTTATTATGGTGCCATGTTTATTTCTTACATCACCACAGCCTTTTATGCACTAACGGTTTGTGGATTCCTGATTATCGTTGGAGGATTGCACTGGCAAACTGCTTTTTTCACCATGCTGGCAAGCATGGCTCTTTTGTTTGTCTGGTTTTTCCGCTTGGCAAGAGCAATCTGGATAAATTTCAATGTGAAATATAGACCTGAAGGGAAAGGGTGAGAGTTTTTGGTTTTTAGTTTTTAGTTTTTAGTTTTTGGTTTTTGGTTTTTGGTTTTTGGTTTTTGGTTTTAATGAAATAAATGATTGCTCTGTTTGTTACAAAATGGTCTTTTTTTACTAAACCAAAGCGGTAATTTTGACACTCAGTTTTAATTTTTTCATCTGCCGGAAGTGGCATTTTTTATTGATTGATATAGTTTACCAGACTAAAGACCTGACAGGTTTTGGAAACCTGTCAGGTCTGCCCGGAAAGTCATCAGTCAAAAAAGTGCCATTACCCTCCTGCCATTTCTATGAAAATAATCAACACACCTGAAGAGCGGTTCAAAGACTTGCCCGGTTTCCCATTTTCTCCAAATTTCAATGAAGTAGAACCTGACCTCAAGATGCATTATGTGGATGAGGGGCCTCGCGACGGTGCAGTTGTTTTGCTATTGCACGGTCAACCGAGTTGGTCCTATTTGTACCGTAAAATGATCCCTGTTTTTGCGGCGGCTGGTTTTCGGACCATTGCTCCTGACTTGATTGGTTTCGGCAGGTCGAGTAAACCAACTGAGCAGACGGATTACAGTTATGCACTGCATATCAATTGGTTGTACATTTTTTTGCAAAACCTTGGTTTACAGGACATTCACCTGTTTTGTCAAGACTGGGGCGGCCTGACTGGATTGCGTTTGGTCACTGCCGATCCTGGCCGCTTCAAGACCGTTACTGCCGCCAATACTGCTTTACCCACAGGCGATCAAACGATGCCAGAAGCCTTTACCCAGTGGCAAGAGTTTGTCAAGTCTGTTCCATTTTTACAAGTTGGAAAAATCATTCAGGCAGCAACAGAATCCGAACTTTCAGCAGCAGAAATGGCCGCCTACGATGCACCATTTCCAGATGCCGCTTACCAAGCTGGAGCCAAAATATTCCCGTCCCTCGTACCAACCAGTCCCGACGATCCTGAGTCGCAAAACAACCGCAATGCCTGGCAAGCCCTCATGCAATTTGATAAGCCATTCCTGACCCTGTTCAGCGATAAAGATCCGATCATGCTCGGCGCTGAAAAGATTTTCCAAAAACTCGTTCCCGGCGCCAAACACGATTCCCATACCATCATCAAAGACGGTGGTCATTTCCTGCAAGAAGACAAAGGAGAGGAGGTTGCAAGGAAGATGATCGATTTTATAAATTGAGAATGGAGAATTTCTTCCAACTTCCAACTTCCAACAGGGTGGAAATTAAATTCCCACCCTGTTGGAAGAAATTCTCCATTTTTAATTTTTTATTCTCAAGACAATCTTCCCAAATTGCGGACTGTTCGCCATCATATCAATCGCTTCATTTCCATTTTTTAGTTCAAAAACCGAATCGACCACAGGCACAATTTTATGCTCGCTAACAAAATCCAACAT
This sequence comes from Saprospiraceae bacterium, assembly GCA_029263015.1. Taxonomy (GTDB): domain Bacteria; phylum Bacteroidota; class Bacteroidia; order Chitinophagales; family Saprospiraceae; genus UBA6168. Next base: position 10,389 of record JAJCYI010000242.1, read on the forward strand.
TTTCCCAAATTCCAGATCGGAGCCCATGGTACTGCCGTGGATGGAGATTTGTTTATAAAAAATATTGGGGACAGCGACTTTTTCAAGGCTGCCAGTTGTGCCGCCGTATATGCCAACCTGCGCCCCTTTCCGGCACATCCGCAGCAGCATATTAAAACCCAACCCTCCTGCACTATCAATCACCACATTGAAGCCGCCCACTGATTTTCCGAGCGCCTTCATGGCATCGGCATCTTTGTAATTGGCCCCTCCTTTTGCCCCCAGGCCAACTGCCTTTTCGATTTTCTCTTCCGAGCCAGATGTCACATAAACATTGGCTCCAACGGCAATCGCCAACTGGCAGGCCATCAGCGCCGTGCCACCTCCGACACCTGAGATCAAGACATTATCACCTGCCTTTGCGCCGCAGCGAGTGAACAGCGCCCGATAAGCCGTGAGTCCAGAAAGCGGCAATGCAGCTGCTTGCTCGGCATTCAGGTGAGGTGGTTTTTTGAAGATGCTTTTTCTGCGGACGGCGATTTTTTCTGCAAATGTGCCATCCTCGTCCATGCCGAGTATTTTGAAATTGTCAGTGGGAAATCTTTGATCCTCGCCCCAATAAAGGCTCGGAAGAATCACAACTTCTTCTCCTTCGTAAACGCCACATCCATCGGAGCCAAGAATGGATGGCGTTCTGATATTGGCATACATGCCTTGCGTGATCCACCAGTCACGGCGGTTGAGGGCAGCGGCTTTTAATTCGACGATTGCGTAATCGTCGGGGGATGCTGTTGTTAACTTAGGAGGTAACTTCAAGTTACCTCCTAAGTTTGCTAAATAACCGCCCTGGGTTTCAGGATCAGGATACTCTTTAAATTCGAGCGGCTGTTTTACATCGGTGAATACGAGTGCTTGCATGGTTTAATTATTATTCGGAATGGCAGGGAAGCGACGCTTTTTAAAAAAGCGTCGCTTCCCTGCCTCTGGTACTGATTATCAAATTCTTACAAACACCTCACGACCACCCCTACCCCATTCAATGCCGCATTCCCCGTCAGTTCATCTATCCGCAATTCATCTGTTAGGTCATTGATGCTGACGCCTGGGTGGGCAGCGGCAACGGTCATTCCTGTATTTTTCCCCGAACCAAAACCCTGTGGCAAACTGACCACGCCTTGCATAATCTTATCAGTCGATTCAATCTCGACCTGCACCTCGCCGACCCTTGATTTGACAACAACCAACTCGCCATTTTCAATACCTAAATTACCTGCATCCATTGGGTGCATCATCAAGGTACATTGATTGCGGCCTTTTGAGAGCCGATGGGAATTATGTGTCCAAGTGTTGTGGTGGCGCAATACTCTCCTGCCAATTAATTGGAAAGGAAATGCTTTTTCATTTGAATTTTCATTGAAAAACGTTTTTTTCAATCGCTGCAAGTCATTCAAAAAAACAGCATCCGCCAAATGGATTTTATCATCGTTGGTCTGCAATCGTTTTGCCAGGCAAGGAGTCAGCGCGCCAAGGTCAATACCATGCGGGTGTTCTTGTAATTTTTTTAAACTAAAACCAGATTTGCCATGAGGCCCAAAACGCAGCGCAAAATCGAGGACGGTTTCGGGCGTACTGCCATCGTGGGGTTTTCCACTAATCCGTTCGGTAAGCGCCGCCAAAATTTCCCAGTCGTGCTTTACACCTTCCTCCTTTTCAAAAAGCGGAGGTGAATATTTTGCTGTATTTCGGATCGACAAATTGCTGAAAGCCACATCATACTGTGGAATTTCCAGACCTGTTGCCGCAGGCAAAATGACATCGGCGTGGCGGGTCGTTTCATTTATATAAATATCGAGGCTGACCATGAAATCGAGTCGCTCAAAACTGCGTTCCAACCTCCTCCCGTTGGGTGTTGAAAGCACTGGATTGCCAGCTACGGTTATCAGCGCTTTTATTTGTCCATCCCCTGTTGTTTCGATTTCGTCAACCAACGTTGCCACTGGGAACTCCCCATAATACCCTGGCAATTTCCGCACCCGGGAGCGAGGAATTTCTTTTTCTGGCTTGCCTTTTTTAGAACTGATCTGCACCGCATCGAATGCTGGGAGAGTGAACATGGCCCCGCCCGCCCTGTCAAAATTGCCATTGAGGATATTGAAAACATTGGTTAACCAAAGACACAGGCCACCGAACGATTGGGTGGACGCACCCATCCGGCTATAACAGACCGCCCTTTCGGCTGAAGCCATTTCATCGGCAAGTACGCGGATTTTTCCGGAAGGAATGCCTGTTTTGTCTGCCACTTTTTCTGGCGTATAGAATTGGATATTCTCCTTTAATTCTTCCAATCCAACAACCAGTCCTGACAGGTGGCGAAGGTGAACCCAATTCTTTTCAAACAAGACATTTATCAATGCCAATAAGAGCAGGGCATCGGTTTCCGGTTTGATGAAAAAATGCTCATCCGCTTTTTCCGCAGTCTCCGTCCGGCGGGGATCAACTACCACAACTTTGCCTCCCCGCTCCTGAATGGCCCGCATCCGTTTGGCGAAGTCGGGGGAGGTCATCATACTTCCATTCGAGACCAAAGGATTGCCGCCGATAATCAACAAAAAGTCTGTCCGGTCAATATCAGGCACAGGTAAAAGGAGTGAATGGCCAAACATATATTTTGAAGCTACATGGTGTGGCAACTGATCTACCGATGAGGCGCTGTACCGGTTTTTCGTTTTTAAACTCCTGACAAAATTTGGCAGAAACAATTGGTTGCCAAGGTTGTGTACATTAGGATTTCCAAGATAGGTGGCCACGGCATTGTTGCCATGTTTTGTCTGAACTGCTTTTATTTTTTCTTCAACCAAGTCCAAAGCTTCCTCCCAACTGATTTCTACAAATCCATTTTTCGTTTTTTTCACTGGGTGGCGCAATCGATCTTTGTCGTAATAAAAGTCCTGCAAGGCTACGGCCTTCGGGCAAATATGCCCCCGTGAAAAAGGGTCTTTTTTATCACCTTTTATAGATAGGATATTATTCCCCTCGTATTTTATTTCCAAGCCACACATGGCCTCGCAGATGTTGCAGTTGCGGTAATGAGTATTTGTCATTGGAATTGGAAATTGGAAATTGGAATTAAGGTGCAATTCTCAATTCTTTTTGTTCATTAATGCCAAAATCACTTTCATCAAAGTCTCCCGTGAAGTCGGCAACCAAAAATGTTCCTTTGGATTAGTGGCATCCCAGTTCATTTGTTCGGACATGGTTTTGATGAGGGGCATTTTCAGGTTTCGTTTTACCCCAGCCAGGGTGGTAGCGTCAGCCTGTAATAACTGTTGCATTTTATTTTCTGCCCAATGCAAAACTTCTTCCATTGGCACGACGGCATCGACCAATCCCTGTTCTTTTGCTTCTTGGGGATTCAACAACCTGCCCTCCAAAAAATTGTGGTACGCATTGCGTTTTCCTATCCAAAAGGAATACAATTCAAACACGTGAGGCGGCACCATAATGCCCACTGGAACTTCGTTTAGACCAATGCCAAAAGTCCCGTCTGCCATTACACGGTAGTCGCAGGCAATGGCCATGATGCATCCACCAGCAGGGGAATGCCCCGTCACAGCGGCGATCAATATCTTTGGGAAAGACACCAGCTTGAACATCATTTCCTGGAATAAATCGAAAAATTTATTCGCTCCTTCCTTGTCTAAACTTAGCAGTTCTTTCACATCCAGGCCCACACTGAAAATTGGTGGCTTCCCCACGATTATCGCACCCCGAACGGCCTCATTCTCAGCCAATTCACCACATGCCTGAATTACTTCTTCCATCATCTGCATATTGATGGGATTGCCTTTTCCACGGTCAAGTTGGAGGATGGCGTAATTGTCTTTACCTATTATTTTTATTATATCCATTTATAAATTAGAATGAAAATGAAAAATGCCTGCTGAGTTTTAATTTCGATTTTAATTTTAATTTTTATTGAAAAGAGTCAAGCCCAGAAACAATCCACCCCCTGCTCTCCGCTGGTTCAATCACATTATCAATTTCAAGAAAAGAAGCCATATTAATTGCTCCTCCCCGTCGATATGATTCGGCCAATAATTTATTATATAATTTTTTCCGTTCGGCGGGGTTTTCAATTGCTTCCAATTCTTTTCTATATCCCAATTTAACAGCCCCTTCCAAACCCATTGCACCAAATTCTCCCGTCGGCCATGAAACAATAAATTCCGTGGCATGAAAACTCCCACCCGTCATGGCCATTGCTCCCAATCCATATCCTCGCCGTAGCACGATTGCCCAAATTGGCACTTTTAATTTTGCACCCACAGTAAATAATTTTGCAGCATGTTTTACCGTACCTGTTTTTTCCGCTTCCGGCCCAACCATAATGCCAGGCGTATCCACCAATGATAGAATAGGAATAGTAAAATCGCTGCACAGTTGCATAAATTGAGCAGCTTTATCTGCACTATCGGAAGTTATTGCACCACCCATTTCTGCGGCATCATTGGCAATTAAACCAAGCGGCTTTCCTTCTATTCTTATGAATGCTGTGACGATACTTTTTCCAAATTCTTTTTTTAATTCCAAAACAGAATTTCTATCAGCAAGTGTTGATATTATTTTACGAACATCAAAAACCCGTTTCCTATTTTCAGGCACTATATTATTTAATTCATTTTGGTCGGCACCTTCCCATTTTTTTATTTTTCCCTGAAAATAACTTAAATATTGTTTGGCAATTATAATTGCTTCGTTTTCATTTTTCACCAAAATATCAATCACGCCATTTTTCACTTGAATCGCTGCTGGGCCAATTTCCTTGGGATGATATTTTCCAAGTCCACCGCCTTCGACCATTGCAGGACCGCCCATTCCGATAGACGTATTTTCCGTCGCAATGATAACATCAGAAGTGCCCGCCAATGCTGCATTTCCAGCGAAACAATAACCTGAAACGATGCAGATGCGTGGCACGACAGCAGCCAATTTTGCATAATTAAAAAAGGTATTGACGTGCAGCCCAGCCACCACTTGCATATCGACATCACCCGGCCTGCCACCTCCGCCTTCTGCAAACAAAATAATCGGCAATTTATTTTTTTCGGCAATATGCAGCATACGATCCATTTTCGCATGGTTGAACAAACCCTGGGTGCCAGCCAGCACGGTAAAATCATATACCATGACACAGCACTGCTGGGGCAGCTCGCCAAATAATTTTTTATTTATAGAGGCTATTCCTGTAATAAGTCCGTCGGCAGGTGTGTTTTTTATCAAGTCCATTTCTGAGCGCCGGCTTCTTTGCGCGGCTATGGCAAACCCACCATATTCTTTAAAAGAATTTTTATCACACAATAAATCAACATTCTCACGGGCAGAATTCTGATTTCTGTTTTTTCGTTTTAAAATAGCATCAGGTCGGGCATCATCTAATAAATATTGTTTTCGTTTTACTAATTTTAATAAATCATTTCTTTTGTTGTTATGATCAGTTTTTTCATATTTTATTGTTGGTCTTCCATTATTAATTATTTTAGAACAAACCAACAAGACCTGTCCTTTTGAAACCACCTCTCCAACTTTAACAATAATATCCTCCACCAATCCATTTTCTTTCGCCGAAATAATATTTTCCATTTTCATTGCCTCCACAATTACCAACGGTTCATCCGCAACAATGGCACCACCTACCTTTGCAATAATTTTTATAACCACGCCAGGCATGGGAGATATTATTTCCTTTAAAGCCATATTATTAAGTTAGCAGTTGGCAGTTGGCAGTATGCGGGCGGCCAACTGCATACTGCTTTCTGTTCACTGCTCACTGCCTATTTTCAAAATCAATTTGCCCATTTTTTGACCAGAAAAAAGACGGAGAAAAGTATCATAGAAATTTTCGATGCCTTCGTAAACATCCTCCCGTGATTTTAATTTCCCCTGTGCCATCCACATCCCCATTTCCATACCTGCCTTACCATAGTCTTTGGCATAATCCATCACGACCATGCCTTGCATAGTTGCCCTGTTAACCAATAAGGACAAATAATTGGAGGGCCCTTTTACCGCCTTTTTATTATTATATTGAGAAATAGCACCACATATAACCACCCTTGCGTGCATCCTTAATGCGGCCAGTGCATGATCCAAAATATCGCCACCCACGTTATCAAAATAAACATCGATTCCTTTTGGGCAAAGTTCTTTAATCCGATCGCGGATACTTTCATTTTTATAATCAATTGCCCCATCAAAACCCAATTCATCAATGAGGTATTTGCATTTTTCAGGGCCTCCAGCAATGCCGATCACAGTGCAACCTTTTATTTTTGCGATTTGTCCAACCACACTACCGACCGCACCAGCTGCACCAGAGACCAAAACGATATCGCCCTTTTTTATTTTACCCACTTCCAATATACCAAAATAGGCCGTCATACCAGGCATACCCAATGTGCCCGTATATACAGTCAGCGACACCAAGCTCGGATCAACTTTATAAAATGAAGCCCCGTCCGAAACGGAATATTGCTGAACGCCACCCCAACCATAAACATAATCGCCTTCTTTAAATTTAGGATTATTGGATTTAATTACTTTACCCGCAGAGCCAGATCGCATGACCTCCCCAATTCCCACAGGTGGAATATATGATTTCGCATCATTCAGCCAACCGCGCATGGCCGGGTCGAGGGAAATATAATATTGTTCCACTAATATCTCACCCTCTCCAGGATCAGAAATAGGCGTTTCAATTAATTCCCAAGTTGATTTATCAGGCACACCGACTGGGCGTTCTTTTAAAATGATTTGTTGGTTCATATGTATTTAGTGATTAGTGATTAGTGATTATAAGAAATTAGAAATTAGAAATTCACGTTTTTAATTATCAGGTTTTATTTTATTTAAATTATCACGCCATCATTCCGCCGTCAACAGGCAATGCATGACCAGTAATAAATTTGGAATTATCGGAACTCAACCACATAATCGCTTCTCCAATTTCTTCTGGTTGTCCAAAACGGCCAAGTGGGATTCCTCTCATTAATTTTTCATCGAGGCCCTCTTTTGAATCCAACAACTGTTGGAACAATGCGGAATGGGTAAATACGGGACATATTGCATTCACCCGGATGTTTTTTCTTGCATATTCGAGCGCAGCCGTTTTTGTCATACCGATTACCGCATGTTTGCTGGCTACATAAGATAAATTATTCGACAATCCACGCAACCCAGCAATGGATGATATATTTATTATACTGCCCCCTCCCTGTTTCAACATTTGTTGGATTTCGAATTTCATGCAATAAAAAACACCTGTTTGATTTACGGCAATTACATCGTCCCAGTCGTCAAGTGGATGTACATGTGTTTTGGCCAAAGCCTTTGCCCCGATTCCCGCATTATTTACCGCGATATCAATGCTACCAAACTGTTTGACAGTCTCGTCCATTAAATGTTCGACCTCGTCGCAATTAGCAACATTGGCTTTGATGAAGATGGCCTTGCCATTATTTTTTTTAATTAAATTAAATGTTTCGTTACCACCTTTTTCATTAATATCCGAAACAACTACATTTGCTCCTTTTTCAGCATATAACAATGCAGTCGAACGGCCTATCCCAGAACCAGAACCAGTTATTAAAACAGTTTTATTTTTAAAATTCATTTATTAAATTTTGATTGTAACGGGGTGGACAATTTTTAATTTGTCGCTTATTCAACCATATAAATCATCAATCCGGTTTTTCTGAACAGCCTGCCACGCCGTATTAATAAATGCCATTGTCGCTTTGTTTAAATTGGCAAACCGTTCATCCTTTGTATATCCTTTTTTATAACGGTAATATATCTGCTGTGCGATCGCAGCAATTTTAAAAAGGCCATAAGCATAATAAAACACTAGATGGGAAACCTTTCTTCCACTTTTATTTTCATATGCTTCTACCAATTCCATTCGGCCCGGATTGCCCGGTTCAGTGGTGCTCATCGGCAGACCCATTTTTAAAAAATCAGGGTCATCGGCAGTAAACCAATAACTTAGGGATGTGCCCAAATCCATCAATGGATCGCCGAGGGTACACATTTCCCAATCCAAAACCGCAGTTACTTTACTCCAATCATTTCTCGAAAAAACAATATTATCGTATTTAAAATCATTGTGGATCAAGGTGGAGGTATATTCTTTTGGTTGGTTTTCTTCGAGCCATTTCATCGTTTTTTCTGCGCTTGGGATATCATCGGTAGCTGCCTTTAAATACTGCCTTCCCCAATTAATGACTTGCCTTTCCACATATCCTTCCGGCCTGCCCAAATCTTCCAGTCCAACGGATTTATAATCTATGTTGTGCAATTCCACAAATGCATCGAGCCATGCATTTGAAATAACTTTAAAATCATTTTCGGAAATATTTAATTGTTTTAAATTATGAGGACGGATTATTCTGCCATCCACTTTTTCCATCATATAAAAAGGACTTCCGATAATTTCTTCATTTTCTGTATAAATATAGGTTTTGGGCGCTTTATTGAATACGGGATTTAATTTGGATAATACTTTATACTCCCGACCCATATCATGCCCTCTTTTCACGGCACCAAAGGGGGGGCGACGCAGGACGTATTCTTTTTCCTCAATTTCTATGGAATAAGTCAAATTGGAATAGCCGCCTGGAAATTGCTCGACAATTAAAGGACTGTTTTTATCCTTTATGATATTATTTTCAAAAAGGAATTTCCTGAGGGTGTCCTCTTTTAATTCTTCTCCTTTTCTTACTTTTTGATTTGACATAAAATGAAAATGCGAGGTGTCGGACGCTTTTAGAAGCGTCCGACACCGGATGTTCTTTTAATCAAACTCACCATTCAAAACGGCTTTTACCGTATTTCTTCCCAATTGGTACATGTGTACTTCGTCCGGCCCATCTGCCAAGCGGATCATGCGGGCAGCTGCGAAAAAACCTGCCAACGGAATATCGCTGCTTACTCCCAATCCACCGTGAGCTTGCATCGCCCGGTCGATGACATTTTGTGCCATTGTCGGAGCAACGATTTTTATCATCGCAATTAAATCACGAGCACCCTTGTTTTCGAACCGATCCATTTTATCGGCAGCAGATAACGTCAGCAAGCGAGCCTGTTCAATTTCACAGCGGGACTTGGCAATATCCTGACGGATGCTACTGAAATCTTTTATTGCCCGACCAAAAACCACTCGTTCCGACACCCTGCGGCACATCATTTCCAACGAACGTTGTGCCATCCCAATGAGCCTCATGCAATGGTGGATGCGGCCTGGGCCAAGGCGGCCCTGAGCTATTTCAAAACCCCTGCCTTCCCCGAGTAAAAGGTTCTCTTTCGGCACCCGCACGTTGTCCAATAATATCTCCGCATGGCCTTCTGGCGAATCGTTGTAACCTAATAGATTAAGGTGTCTCAGCACTTTTAGGCCCGGAGTATCCATCGGTACAAGTATCATGCTTTGCTGCACATGCCGTTGGGCTTCAGGGTCGGTTTTTCCCATCACGATAGCAACTTTGCAATGCGGATCCATACCACCAGATGACCACCATTTGCGACCGTTTATTATATATCCGTCGCCGTCACGAACGATGGAAGTTTCGATATTGGTCGCATCAGAAGAAGCCACATCCGGCTCGGTCATAAGGAAGGCAGAGCGCATTTTTCCGTCCATCAATGGCTTGAGCCATTGCGCTTGTTGCGCAGGCGTTCCGTATTTTGCCAGCACCTCCATATTACCTGTATCGGGTGCAGAGCAATTGAACACCTCCGATGCCCACCGCACTTTTCCCATCTGCTCGGCGAGCGGTGCATATTCCAAATTAGTGAGACCAGGGCTTAAGTCGCCATAATTATTTGGAAGAAATAAATTCCACAACCCTTCTCCCCTTGCCTGTTCTTTTAAATACTCAAGCTTGGGCCACCTTTTCCATATATTCTCTGGATCCAGCACAAAATCATTGTATTCCTTTTCATACGGATAAATATGGGCATTCATAAATGCCTTTAATTTATTTTGGAGAGATATGGATTTTTCTGTGTATTCGAAATTCATTTTTTGATTGTTGATTGATAATATTTAATTGATAGTTTCCACGGCAAATAATTCATAAATTATAAATAATAAATTAATTCACCCTGCTATCAAATATCCACCATCCACAGTATATATTCCACCCGTCATATACGATCCAGCTTCTGAGGCCAACAACACCGCTAAACCCGTCATTTCATTTGGTATGGCCATGCGGCCACTGGGTAAAGTTTTTTTAATTTTGGCCATTAATTTTTCATTGGTCCACAATGCTTCACTCAATTTCGTTTTTACCAATCCCGGACATATAGCATTGCTTCGGATGCCATGTCTGCCCCATTCTTTTGCCTGGTTTTTTGTGAGCATCAATACCGCCGCTTTGCTCATACTATAAAGTCCCAAACCAAATCCAGGATGCAAACCTTCGACCGAACTTATATTTATAATAGATCCCCCTCCCCGCTTTTTCATTTCTGGCATACATATATTCGACAGCGCCCAAATTGCTTTCACATTGACATTAATCAATTTGTCAAATGCATCCTCTGACGCATTTTCTATTGGGCCATAAACTGGGTTTATTCCCGCATTATTTATCAATATGTCCACTCCACCAAAATGGGTAACAGTTTTATCAACTAAATTTTTTCGCTGCTCTGAATTTGCGACATGGCAAGCAATCCCGGTGGCATCCAAGCCATCGCTTTTGAATTTTGCTGCGACCTCGTCACACGCATCTTGTTTGCGGCTGCTGATGACAACTTTTGCGCCGTTTTCCGCCAACGCCCGTGCCATTGCTTCACCGATTCCTTTGCTCGAACCAGTGATAATAGCCACTTTTCCAGTGAGGTTGAAATTTGCTGTATTGGTCATAATTGAATTGGTTGTTGGTTTTTAGTTGTTAGTTTTTAGTTTTTAGTTTTTGGAGAACGCCATAGGATTACAAGTGCCCCCCCCCGTTAAGCCATTAAACCTATAAACCTATAAACCATCATACCCCTCTCACTCAAACAATAACGAAATAAAAGTCCCGACACAGGCAGGTTTTTCTGCTCCATGTATTTCCATGGTGCAGTCCCAGAATATCCTGACCCCATTCGGTCCTTGTTTTCTAATTTGTGCGACTTTGGTCAACAAACGAATATGGCAACCAACGGGAACTGGGTGCGGGAAGCGCACTTTTTCCAATCCATAATTCACGCCTAATTTTGCGGATTTAACCTCCACGCCATCCATGATAAATTTGGACAACATGGAAACGGAGAAAAAGCCATGTGCGATCGGCCCACCAAATGGCGATTCTTTTTTCGCCCGTTCGGCATCTACATGTATCCACTGGAAATCTTGCGTGGCGGAGGCAAAATCATTGACCATCTGCTGGGTGACTTCAAGCCACTCTGAGGGCGGTAAATCTTTCCCCTCCATTTTACGGAAGTCTGCTATGTTTTCGAATTTCATGGATTCATGGTTTCATAGTTTCACTGTTTCATGAAACCATGGAACAGTGAAACCAGGGAAATTCACCTCGACCAACCACCATCTATTGTCAAGCATATTCCTGAGACAAACCTTGCTTCATCTGAGGCCAGATATAAATAACCATAGGCTATGTCAATAGGGTCGGCCAAGAGGCGAAGCGGGATATTGTCTTTGATGTTGGCGAGATGTTCTTTTGGAATCTTTGCGGTCATTTCTGTTTGTGTAAATCCGGGTGCGATGCAATTGGCGGTGATGCCATATTTGCCAAATTCCAGCGTCCAGGTTTTTGCCATGGCGATGACACCAGCTTTGGTAGCAGAATAATTGGTCTGCCCAAAATTGCCGCGCAGACCGACATTAGATGCTGCTGAAACAATACGACCCCAACCATTTTTCCTCATATATGGCACGACCGCTTTTGTACAATTAAATACGCCCGTTAAATTCACATCAATGACTGACTGCCATTCTTCGTCGGTCATTTTCATTAAGGTCCGGTCACGGGTTATGCCAGCATTATTTATCAGAATATCAATGCGGCCATATATTTCGGAAATATATTTGGCATTTTCCTGAATAGCTGTTTTGTCCGTCACCGATATTTTGAAATATTCAGCTTTTCCCCCTGTAGAATTTATTTCTTCAGCGGTTTCTTTTCCTTCCTCCAGTAAATCCCAAATCATAACTGTTGCACCTTCTTTGGCAAACAATTTACAAATGGCCTTACCGATTCCCCTTGCGCCGCCAGTGACGATGGCAATTTTATTTTTTAATCTCATAATCGAAATTGGAAATTGGAAATTAGAAACTGGTAATTGAGTTAAATTTCCAGTTTCTAATTTCCAATTTTTATTACCCTCCATATATTTGGTCAATATCCGATTTAAATTTCTCCGAGATGACCCTCCGCTTTAGTTTTAATGTTGGGGTCAACTCAGCATCAGCGCCATCCTCGTGACTGGGCAACCAAGCCTTGGAGATAAGCGAGAATTTTTTGATCTGTTCAATATGACTAAAATCAGGGTTGTACTTATTGATTATTTCTTGAAAACAATCACAAACTTTTTCATGCTCGCAAACAGTCGACAGGTCGCTCCATTCTACCCCGTTTTCTGAACACCAATTTTTAAGTGCAGGCTCGGACGGTACAATTAAAGCAGAAACATATTTTTGCCGGTCTCCGATCACCATCATTTGTTCAATCAAAAAACTCTCCTTGAAACGATTTTCAATCGGCGCTGGAGCGACGTATTTCCCACCGGAAGTTTTTAATAGTTCTTTTTTTCGATCGGTTATTTTAAGGAATTGATTTCCACCTGCACCAGTTATGAATTTTCCAATATCACCCGTGCAGAACCAACGTTTCCCATCCAATTCCTTAAATACTTTTGCATTGGCTTCTGGGTTGTTGTAATAGCCTTTCATTATGTTTGGTCCATGCGCTAAAATTTCACCTTCGTTTTCTTTGTAGTCGCCGTCTGAATCATCAATTTTTATTTCTACTTTATCAATAGTAGGCCCAACCGAACCTAAATGAGCACCATTTTTATTAAAATTATTTACCGTCAAAGTAGGTGAAGTTTCGGTCAAGCCATATCCTTCCCTGACCGGAATCCCTGCTGCATTAAACACCTGTAATATTTTATAAGAACAAGGTGCTGCTCCGGTAACGATCCCTTTTAAATTGCCGCCGAGTGCCGCCCTCCATTTACTGAATATCAATTTATCGGCGAGCTTCCATTTAATGGCATCAAATCCTGAAGTTTTTTTATTTAATTCATAATTATCAGCAAGGCTGAGCGCCCAAAAAAACAATTTCTTTTTGCTCCCTTGCAAGGCAAGTCCTTTATTGTAAATGGCTTCATATATTTTTTCCAGGAGCCTTGGCACCGTGGTAAAAAATACAGGTTTCACCTCAGCCATATCGCCAGTTGGTCCAGATAAATTATCCGTCCCTGTAAAATGAACGGAGATACTTTTATTCATGTAGCAAAAAGAAGCGGCCCTTTCAAAAACATGGCATAAAGGCAAAAAACTCAATACGTTTTCACCGGCCGAGACGGGCATCATTGCGGAAGTTTCATTAACAACATGGACAATGTTGGTATGCGTCAACATGACTCCTTTTGGGTTGCCCGTTGTGCCCGAAGTATAAATAATAGTGGCGAGGTCATCCGGCTGAACTGTTTTTTTTATTTTATTGACTTCATCAAGGTTGTCTTCCGAAAAAGTAGATTGCCAATATGGCTTATCTCCTTCCTTATCAAACTTATAAATAGCCTGAAGAGATGGCACATTTGGTTGCGCTTTCAGTAATTTTTCATATAAATCCATTGCCCCGCAAAATGCCATTTTACATTCTGAATCGTTTAAAATATATTCATATTCACGCGGGGAAATAGTTGGATACAATGGCACAGAAACCATCCCGGCCATTTGTGCAGCCAAGTCCATAATCACCCATTCAGGCCGGTTTTTATAACTCGCTATGGCAACCCTATCTCCTTTCTCCAAGCCTGCACCAATAAGGCCAGAGGCTGCCCGTTCGGCCATGTCGATAATTTCATCTGTACTGTAAAACAGCCATTTCCCATCTTTGCCACGGCGGCCCATGGATTGTTCTAAAGAATGATTGTTTTTTTGGTGATAGATGTAGTCGAAAAGCCTGGTTGGATTCATTTTAATAAATTTATTATAGATGAATGATGATTGATTGTTGGGTTAAATATATAACTCATAAATCACAATTCATAAATCAAACAATGACCTCCTCCCCTTTCGCAACGGTCAACACTTCTTCGTCCATCAACACCTCAGCTAATCCCTGGGTTTTTGTCATTTCATATTTAAAGTAAAACTTCATGGCGTGGATTTTACTTTCGTAAAATGAATTTTCATATTTAATATTCCCAGTCACCAATGCCTCTTTGGCCAAGGTGGCCATTTTCAACCATTGCCAGCCAGCAACAATGGTACTCATGAAATCCATAAAAATAGTGGCATCAGAAATGAACCTTTCAAAGTCACCCTTTTGCGCAAAAGCAGTCAAAAATTCCATGACATCAGCTATCCGTTTTAGGTTGATGCCCAGCGTTTTAGCATAAGGTTTCAACTCGTCGTAGGCCATGGCTGACATGATGGTTCCATTTATTTCCTGCGCGAGCAGGTGTGCGCCCTTGCCGCCTTTCATCAGCATTTTCCGACCCAGCAGGTCAAGCGATTGGATGCCTGTAGTGCCTTCGTAAATTGCAAAAATCCGAATATCCCGAAGGTATTGCTGTAAAATATATTCAGAGCAAAAGCCATAGCCCCCGAGTACTTGCACCCCATTATTGGCGGACTCGATGCCCTTTTCCGATGGGAAAGTTTTCACGATCGGTGTCATCATTTCCAACAGAAGATTATACTTTTTTTTCTCCTGATGGTCATTGGCGGCTTTCATTTTATCGTGATAATGTGCCCCCTGCATGACGATGCATATAGCACCTTCTGACAGGGCTTTTTGCAGCAGCAACATGCGCCGGACGTCGGGATGGTTGATGATGAGGGTCTGTTCGGCAGTCACATCTTTTTTGCCCGAACTTGCTATTTTCCTACCCTGCGGACGCTCGTTCGCATACTCCAACGAGGCATGGTAAGCCGCCATTGCGATGGCCGCAGCGCCCCTACCAACGGCAATCCTTGCGCCATTCATCATCTGGAACATGTATTTCAGACCATGATGAGCCTGCCCAATAAGCCAGCCTTGACAGTCGTCACTTTCACCGAACATGAGGTGGGCAGTACAGTAACCACGTTGCCCCATTTTTTGGAAATCGCCCGCCGTCACGACATCGTTGAATTCCAGGGAGCCATCTTCCGCTATGCGGTTTTTTGGCACCACAAAAAGCGAAATACCCTTCGTGCCAGCCGGCGCTCCGTCTATTCTCGCCAATACCAAGTGGATAAAATTGTCAGAATATTGATGGTCGCCACCGGAGATGAATATTTTCTGCCCATTCATTTTATAGGAGCCATCGGACTGCGGAGAAGCCGTGGTGGTCACATCTGAAAGGGAACTGCCTGCCTGGGGTTCAGTTAGGCACATCGTGCCGGCCCACTCGCCCGTAAGCATGTGGGGAACATATTTTTCTTTTAGATTTTCCTCACCAAACGAGAGTATCAATTCCGCCGAACCAAGAGTTAGTCCAGGGTAGCCAAGCAGGTGGTTGTTGGCGGCCTCCATGATGGTATATGCAATTGTGTGAACGGCCAGCGGCAACTGCAGCCCACCATCTTCCATCTCGATTGGACTGGCAATGATGCCCAATTCGCCCCCCTTTTTCATTACAGTTTCCACAACGGGGTGTACTATTATTTTTCCATCTTTAAAATAGGCCGGCTGGGTGTCCATTTCAACAAAATGCGGGTGGAGTTCCTTGTCTGAAAAATCTTTTACAGACTCCAAAAACAAATTGATGCTCTCCACATCGTGCTGGTTGTAATAATTGGAGGACAGCACGGATTCCAACTCATGCACATCGAAGAGCTGGAATTTGAGGGTGTTTATGTCGATGTATTTCTTTGCCATTTTTTATTAGTTTTTTTTATTTAGGAGTCAGGGATTAGAGGGTCAGGGGCAGGGCTGTTAAGTGCTAAGGGTTTTAATGTAAAATGTAAAATGAAAAATGAAAAATGAAAAATGAAAAAATAGAACACACGTGTTTATCTGATTACGAGTGTTTTACATGCAGGCCATTTTTACATTTTAAATTCATCATTTTAAATTTTAAATTTAAAAACGAGAACTTAACAGCCCTGGGGTCAGGGGTCAGATTGGTTTGGTTAGAAATAAAATATGGTTATTAGTTTTAGGTTCATTTCATTGATTACGCGGTTTTCAAAAAGGTATGCCATCCCACTTTAGACATCAGACGCCTTGCAAGCTCACCCCATCTCAATCACTACTTTCCCCCTCACTTCCCTGTTCATCATTTCTTCCAGTGCCTTCGGTGTATCTTCCAAAGAGTAGGTGGCGTGGATATGTGGTTTCAATTTTCCAGCTGCATACCATTTCATCAAATCCAATGCATTTGCCATACTCTCTTTTGGATAGCGCATTGCAAACGAGCCTAAAAACACACCAACTATCTGGCAGCATTTCAGCAGGGGTAGGTTGAGCGGGATTTTTGGTATTTCGCCGGCGGCAAACCCAATGACGAGGCAACGCCCTCCCCATGCCATGGCTCGGAGGGCAGGTTCGGTATAGCCAGCTCCAACGGGGTCGTAAATCACATCAACGCCGTTGCCGTTGGTCAATTCCTTTGTTCGGATTTTTAAATCTTCGGTGGTGTAATTGATCGTCTCATCAGCGCCATATTTTTTGCAAAGGGCTAATTTCTCATCGGTTGAGGCGGCGGCAATCACTTTTGCACCCATCAGTTTCCCAAGTTCGACGGCAGCCAATCCTACCCCACCGGACGCCCCCAAAACCAAAAGCGTTTCACCATCTTTCAATGCAGCCCGATCTTTGAGGGCATGGTAGGAAGTCCCGTAGGCCATCATGAAGGAAGCAGCAATTTTAGCATCCATCACGGGAGGTTTTGGAAAGCAATTTTGCATCGGCACCAGTACCTGTTCTGCAAATGCACCATGCGCGACCATCCCAAATACTTCCTCCCCAGGTTTGATGTGCTTAACCTCCTCTCCTACTGCTACGACCACCCCAGCAATGTCGCTACCTGGGGTGAATGGCAGTTCGGGTTTGAACTGATAAAGCCCTTGAATAATAAGAGTATCTGGAAAATTGAGGCTCGCAGCTTCTACTTTCACGAGCACCTCGCTTGGCCCTGGCTTAAGCTCAGCTATTTTCTCCAAAACCAATTTGGAAGGAGGACCGTATTCTATGCATCGGATTGCTTTCATGGACTAAGTTCGTGAGAGTTTGAGTTTCTGAGGGTTTGAGTCAACAAGTTCACGAGTTTTTGAAAATTGGCTAGTTTCTCAATTTCTCAAAAACTCAAACTCTCACGAACTCAGAAACTCAAACCCTATATTTTATCCAAACAAATACTCCGCACTGTCTGGAGCAAAAGTGCTTTCCATTCATCGTTATTGGCATTGATGAATTCGGGGGCAGATGGTTGGTAATTTACTTTGGCATAGCCAGTAACCATTGACCACATTACATGGTGGATCAGCCAAGGGGACTTGGTCGTTTTGATGCTGCCATCCTTTTGACCCCGCTTGATTTCTTCCACGGTTAAATCAATAGTTACATTTTGTACACCCCTTATTTTGCGGTAATAAATACTGCTCTGCATAGCCTGCGATATTTTGTCCAGCTTTTTGCCGGCCACGGTCATCCGCACCATTGAGAGGTAATTGAGCATCAGGTCAACATAGTTGCGGTGCGACACGCAAAACGCCAAATAGGATTCCGCCATCGCCATGAAAACATCAAGGCCAAGTTTACCCTGGTTTTTGTCGAGGCACTCGTAAAGACCATCGATAAGGTGCTGCATAGCCTTTAGGGATAGCGCCATGTACAAATTTTCCTTGCTCCCAAAATATGTGTAAACGGTGACCTTGCTAAACCCTGCCTCTTTGGCGATATCCTCCATTTTTGCATTGCCAAAGCCCACCGAGAAAAAGACCTTTTCTGCAGCTTGGATGATGTCATCCTCTTTGTTCGCATCTTTTGTGATTACCGTTGCCATAACTGAACTCAAAGTAAAGTAACTTTTTATTTTAATCCAAATGAAATTTTACTATTGGAAGTTACCCATATTTTATATTTTTGAACTTTCGCTTTTTACTTATCTTTAAACAAAACAAATTCTAAATTTGCCCTTACTTTGAGTATAGCATAATTGGTTTGACTATTTCTCATCCAAGCAATCGTAGATTTTCATAATTAAAAACTTTGTGTGCTTCTAAAGTGATGTTCGGTGTTTTTATTTTACCGTCCTGTTTTATACTTTAGAATTAGGCCATTACCAAGAAACCAATAACAATAAGTGCCACTAATCATTTGTGCAGCACTATAGAAACTATATGATATGAAAGTTCAAAACCATACTTTCCAAGCTCAGGACAATAAGACCATCCATTATTACCAATGGTCCCCGGAAGACAACAAAGATGTTAAAGCCGTTGTGCAAATTTCCCACGGCATGGCCGAACATGCTGGCAGATATGACATTTTTGCTATACTCCTGATGAAAAGAGGGTATGCTGTATTTGGAAACGACCACCGTGGACATGGCAAAACGGCAGGCGGTCGAGGTAAAATAGGCTATTTTGAAGATGGGGACTTTTGGGAAAAAGCCATTCTGGACATGCATGATATGAACCATATCGCCTCGAAAAAATACCCAGGGAAACCAATATTTTTATTTGGCCATAGCATGGGTTCATTATTGTCACGGGACTATATTTCGAGATATGGAAATGAATTGCCTGGAGTTATACTTTCTGCAACAAGCGGCGACCCAGGCCGATTGGGGAAGATAGGCCTTTTCATTGCCAAGACCGAAGCATTTATTAGGGGCCGGAAAAAATTAAGCCCACTTCTGAACGCGCTTTCTTTTGGAAAATTTAACCGCCCCTTCAAGCCCGCACGCACGAAGTTTGACTGGTTGTCCCGAAGCGAATACCAAGTGGATAGATATATTATGGATCCATTTTGCGGGACGGTTTTCACCACAGGCTTTTTTATTGATTTAATTAATGGAATCAACAAAATAAACGATCAGGCAACATATGATGCGACTCCAGAATTGCCGATGTTTTTTGTGTCTGGCGACAAAGATCCGGTTGGAGCGATGGGGTTGGGTGTAAGGGAAGTTGCTGAAAAATATACACACGAAGACGTAACGGTAGAGCTTTATCAAGATTTTCGGCACGAAATATTGAATGAAACAGATAATGATTATGCTATTGCCGATATTCTAGCTTGGCTGGACCAGGTTACTGCTGAACAATGACCACAGAAAGTAGTCGAACAAATATTACCATTCTTGGAACGGGCACTTCCCAAGGAATACCCGTTATCGGTTGCGATTGTAAAATCTGCACTTCCACTGACGACAAGGACAAGCGCCTCAGGGTTTCGGTCTTGGTTTCCATCAATGAAAAAAACATGGTGGTGGATGCAGGCCCCGATTTCCGTCAACAGATGTTGCGGACAAACATGAAAGAACTCCATGCCATCCTGTTGACCCATGCCCACAACGACCACATCATCGGTTTGGACGATGTTCGGCCATTCAATTTCAGGCAAAAGGGAGACATCCCTATTTATGCTTCTGAATTTGTAATAAGCCAGGTAAGGGAACGGTTTAGTTATATTTTTTCCAAAAACCCCTATCCCGGTTCTCCCCAGCTCGACCTTCAGCAAATTCCAAAAGACAGGCATTTAGCAATTGAAGGCGTAACAATCCAACCGATCGAGGCGATGCATGGAAGCCTGCCAGTCTATGGCTTTCGGTTTGGCGATTTCACTTATTTAACGGATATCAAAACCATTTCTGAAAAAGAAAGACTAAAAGCAAAATACTCTAAGGTATTGGTTTTAAATGCGTTGCACCACAAGGAACATCATTCGCACCTCAACCTCAAACAAGCGCTCGAACTCATCGAAGAACTTTCACCAGAACAAGCATACCTGACGCACCTCAGCCACAACATGGGCCTGCATGCCGAGGTATCAAAATACCTTCCTCCAAATGTTGGACTTGCTTATGATGGGCAGCAGATCGTGATTTAAGGGAGGGGGTTGAGAATTGAGAAATTAGAATTGAGAAATTAGAAATTAGAAATTAGACCATAAGACATTAGACATTAGATTCGAACCAGGTGATTGAACTCGTTACTTGTATTTCATATTCAAGAAGAGGTTGTAAAATCCAATAAAAACAGCTTCTAATGGAGTAGGCAATAAATAAGCTACCCAAGATTCTTTCCAGCCCTTCAACAGCTAATGTCTAACATTCTATTGTCTAAAGTCTTAAAGTAGAATTAACTTCGCCCAAAAATTAAAAAATACTCAAAAGCAAACAAAATTAAATGAGCTTACTACAAGGAAAGACAGCACTCATCACTGGTGGGTCCCGAGGTATCGGGGCAGCAATCGTGCAGCGGTTTGCGGAAGAAGGAGCAAATGTTGCATTCACCTTTTTATCATCAGAAGAAAAAGCAAATGCGCTGGCCCAGGAAGCTGCATCGGCCAATGGCGTGACCGTCAAGGCATACCGATCGGACGCCAGTGATTTTGTGCAAGCAGAGGAATTGGTGAAAAACGTTTTGGCCGAATTTAGCCGAATTGACATACTCGTCAACAATGCTGGGATTACCCGTGACAATTTGATGCTCCGGATGAGCGAAGAGCAGTGGGACCAAGTCATCAATACCAACCTGAAATCCATCTTCAACCTGACCAAACACATCACCCGCCCGATGTTGAAGGCCCGTAGTGGTTCGATCATCAATATCAGTTCCATCGTCGGCGTGTCCGGTAACGCTGGCCAGTCAAACTATGCAGCCTCAAAGGCTGGAATTTTCGGATTCACCAAATCCATTGCCAAGGAAATTGGCTCTCGTGGCATTCGTTGCAACGCCATCGCCCCCGGTTTCATTGAAACGGAAATGACTGAAGCTTTGGATGAAAAAACAAAAGAGGCGTATTTCGCCAACATCCCTATGAAACGATTTGGTACGGGAAAAGAGATCGCAGATGCATGTGTGTTCCTCGGGTCAGAACTTTCTACTTATATTTCTGGGCAGACGCTGAGCGTTTGTGGGGCACTAAATTGTTAATATATAGGCACTTAAAAGGTGACACCTTTCGGAAAGGTGTCACCTTTTTACCCCCAAAACAGGCAACCTCACACTAAATTTTCCACGCTTTTTTTCAGCCGCAGCAATACACTCTCATTTGCGGTGAACAACATCCCCCTTTCTGTAGAATCTGAAACGACCAGGCCGCTCCTCATCAATATGCCAAGATGCTCTATGATGTAAGGCTCTCCTTGCCCGATGTGGCCGGCAAGTTGTTCAGCCGATAATTGACCGTATTTCAGCAGCGTGCTGATGATGCGATATCGGTAAGGGTGCTTGTATGCGCGGAACATTTGGGTGACAATGTCCACTTGCGTCCCGTTCAGGGTGCGGTGTTTCTTTGTGTTCATTAACAGTGGTACTGGTTTGTGGTAAAACAGGGTCAAAGATAGTTTTCCAGAAAAGATTTGCAAGACCTTTCAAATCTTTTTTTTTAAAATAATCTAAATTCTCTATCCTGAAAACATACCTAATCAGCGATTTACACAAACACACATTAAAACATAAGTTAACTTGACTATATTAAATAAACGAATTCTTGGTTTTTGGTTCTTAGTTCATGGTTTGAGGTTCTTGGTTCAGGGTAAGTACTCGCCATAAGAGCAAAACCAAGAACTAAAAACTAAGAACTAAAAACCAAGAACCAAGAACCTCATCTTCACCTCTCCACCGTTTGGGATGAAATGGTGTTGCCAAAAAATATTGCGTTCGCCAGGAGCTTATTGGTGCCATACCAGAAAGCCCTAAAATTCGTGTTGTCCTGCATCATTATCACTTTGCCGCTGCCCTGTGCCCCAATGATGATAGAGGCGCTGCCGGAAGCTGTCTTTTCAAAATCCCGATGCATATAGCCCGCCATCAGTGGGTTTTGAGAATAAGCCAGAGGCGTGGCATACACATTTTTAGTAGGTTCAATAAACTGGTTGGAACTTCGGAAAATGGGCAATTGAGCGCGGCGGTAGCCATAAGCCATAGGGTGCGTCAAGTCGAGTTCGCCCTCAAAAATAGCCCCGGATAAATTCAGAGCTGCATTATTGCTGGAAGCGTTGATGTAATCGCCCCGCCCTTCTATCCGTTTATCCACAGGTTTTTCTTTGAATTTCACGGTTGACAATTTCCGGCCTTCTACCCAATTGACGGCTGATTCGTTTGCTATCAATGTGCCGCCTTTTTTTATCCAATTCCGCATGGTTTCGGTGTCGAAATCTTGGTAATTGCCAGAGGGCATGATCACAACATTAAACCGGTCGAGCACCGGTTCTTTTGCCATCTCGACAGCTACTTTAGTTACAGGCATTCCATAGCGAGTGTCCAAAAGGTGCCAAATCTCCCCTGCATCATAACTGCTCACACCATCATCGACCAATAACATTACCTTGGGCTTGCGCAATGCTTCCATATTGCGGCTGCCAAGATCGATTCCCGTGGAAGTCAGGCCAGAAGTCAAACCGTGTATTTCAACATGGCCTAATTCAGCAGCTTTTTGCAAAACAGTAAATAGTTCCTTGCCCGATTTCGGTTGATTTTGGGTGGGAACGATGATGGTGCCGTAATTGAATCTGCGTTCGCCGCTGGCGGTTTTACCCAAAAACGGCTTAGATGCCACCTTTACCAACAGTTCATTTTTCTGTAAATGGTACAGTGCTGCTGGCGCGTAATACTCGTCCCATTCAAAGGCATATGCAAAGTCTTCTGGGCTTCCGCTTACTTTGCCAGCCGGCAAACTCACCTCGTCAACTTTATTACCTAAGATATTTTTGGAAAATGCACTTCCCATTTCATCGTATTCCAAATTAAAGGCAAGCGGCAGCGTCCAAGCGCTCACATCATAAAAAACGCTGTCGGTAAATGTGGTGATCCGCTGGAACATGCCTTGGATCAATTTGTATTGGGCCTGTTCCAATGGGATGATATATGCTTTGCCAGCCTCATATTCCGTGCCTTTCACATTGACGTTTTGCGAAAGCTCATACATCTCGACCGACTGGCGGCGCAGCATCTCTGCAAACCTGGCCAACCTCGCCTGGTCGTGTTTTTCTCCAACAATGAATGCTTTCCGGCTGTCTTTCTGGGCTTCCTTTATTGCATCTTTATAAAAATCCCTTTGAAATGTGAGCAAATCAGTGCGCAATGCAACTGCCGCTTTTTGGGTGGAAAGGGCTGTTCTTACCTGGTTGCGGATGGTGAAAGGAAAAGACAACTCTCCATTTTCCGTATCCTGCAAATGCCCCCGGCTACTCGCCTGTTCAAATAAAATTCCGATACAGCCCTGAGCATCGGGATAGGTCGAACCTTTGCCATAATAAAAATCGTCGTAGCTCTCCTCCGTGTAATAAAGTGAGCCAATTTCATCTAAAGCTTCCGCATGGAATTCGCCAATTTTAAAAGTAAGTTCCTGGTTCTTTTTGGGTGTCACTGGATTAACCCGACTCTGGATACCCGGCATGAAAAAGAACGTGGCATTCGTACCCATTTCGTGGTGGTCGGTAAGAATGTTTGGTTTCCATTTTTGAAAATTGGCGATCCGCCCAACACTCTCCGGCTGCTGCCCTGGCAACCAATCCCGGTTGAGATCAAACCAATAATGGTTGGTCCGGCCACGGGGCCATGATTCACGGTATTCCCGGTCGGCATTATCAGACGTGAGATGTTTGTTTTTATGCATGTTTGCCCAAGTGGAAAAGCGGTGAAACCCATCTGGGTTGTAACAAGGGTCAAATAGGATAACCGTATTGTCGAGCAATTCTTTCACTTCTGCATTTTGGGCTGCTGCCAAATAATATGCAACAAGCGTCGCACCGTTTGCACCACTGGGTTCGTTGCCATGAATACTAAAGCCCTGGTATAGCACCAATGGCATATTTTCAATATTCAAGTCACCTGAACGAGTCGGATCACACAGCGCAACATGCTGATTTTGAATAGCTTGAATGTTATCCTGATTCTCCTTAGAGGAAATAGTCAAATAAAGCAAAGGCCGATTCTCATGTGTGCGAGCGTACTCGTGCAGCGTGATCTTGTCAGATGCTGCTGCCAGTTTTTCGTAGTACATGAGCAACTTATCGTGACTCAGGTGCCACTCTCCTACCTGATGTCCAAATACCGATTCAGGAGTTGGGACAGATGGGTCATAATCCGTTTCAGGAAGGTAATAACCTAGATTGACTGGCTGGGTAAATGCAGTAGGAATGCACAGTTTTATCAATAGTATGAAAATCAGTAATTGCCGCATACAGGTTTGTCCATTTGTTGAAATCTGCGGCTAAAGTAGGTAAAGTTTTTTATGCTAAAGAATTCAAATTATTGAACTGCGTAAGTTGTTCATTCTGTTTTTGGGATGTATTAAATTATACCCGATCTGCTCAAAACGGCCCTTCCGAACAACTTCTCCCGCTCAAACCACATGGCCGTAGTGGTTGCATCAACCTTTCCGATCGGACGGCATAGCCATCCGATCGAACGGCCAGCAACGGACATTGTGGCTTTGGCTTATCCATAAAGATTTTCGGCAAAGTTGATGAAGTAACATTTTGGAAACATACGACCGGATGGCTATGCCGTCCGATCGGTATAAAATTCAATAAAATTCCGCCACTCCAAATAATTTTTCTGCCAATTTCTGATTGCACAAAGTACCATGCCTCTCGCCAATATAATCCATATATGAGGAATATGGCCAGTCTTTTAAATCTTTCACTAACCCTGCCTTAATCGGATTGTTATGAACATAATAAAAACAATTCAGCCCATAATTTTTTTCTCCTTTAAAACGAGGGTGATTTACTGTGACAAAATCATTAATCCAGTCCTCTTTTGCTTTGGTTTTTTGCCTGAATAATGAACCAGTTGAGCTTCGTTCTTTATTTATCATATCAGTATAACTTCTCAACAAAATACCGATAGAAAAATTAAGGGATCTTTCAGAATATTTGGAAATATACTTTTCGCCTGAAGGTAACAATTTTTCGATAGGGAAATTCAAATTTATCTTTTTCACATAAACCTGTAAATGGAAATGATTGGGCATGAGGCAGTAACTGAGAATTTCAGCATGTGGCAAAATGAAACGACGTATCCTTGCTAGAAAATCCAAATAATGAGCTTCTTTGAAGAATACCTGCTGTTTGTTATTTCCTTGGTTATAAATGTGGAAGATTATGTTTTCATTGAAAATCATTGTGTAAGTTTTTTTGGAGTTATACGATCGGATGGCTATGCCGTCCGATCGAGAAATAATTATGGAACTAAACAACCTAATCCAAAATATGCTATGAATACAATTAACCGATATGTTAACCAGTAATCAACACTGTGGTGTTCGAGAAACGTCGCTTCTATGTTCTATAATCCCCCTACCCTCTTCCAAACAACTTCTCCCGCTCAAACCACATGGCCGTAGTACCATCGTTCGATTTGTAAATATTGTCGAGGTTGGCCGTGAAAGGCAGCGACCATTTTTGCAAAAACAACGCTATTTTCGATTCTGGCAAATCGGTTTCTCCCAGGGGGATTTTCATCCATGAAGACGGGAATCCCATGAGGTAAAATAGCGGGCTGAACACCCACCGTATCCAATGCCAAGGATTGTTTGCACCTGTAAATATGTACCGGCTGGCATTTACGTGGAGATATTCGGTATTACGAAGAAAAAAACGGCTGCCATCAACATATTTGAAAGCATCTTGGTAATCATCCACTGTCCTCCTGATTATGTTTTCGTGCCGATAACTTTCCTGTGCTGTTTCTTCCACTAATATGACCCAATGCCGAGCTACCCGGGCCACTTCATGTACAACCCTTTTCATCATCCTATCCTGATCAATATGCTGCAGTTCGTACATCACCAGCACCACGTCGAAAGAATTGTCGGGGAATGGCAGGCTTGCAGCACTTGCCACACTTAAATCTACATCAATATCCTTTAAATATTGCGTTGCGAACTCAATGGATGCTGCCGTGCTGTCCACACCATAAAGTTCTTTTGGATGGAACTTGTGCATCTCAAGCAAAAGGTCGCCAATGCCACAGCCAACCTCAAGCACAGAGCGGCCACCAACGTATTGGCCAAATTTCAGTAACTGGATCAACTTGCCGCGCTGGTAATGATCGAAAGGCGTTTTGGGGATAGGCAACTGAGCAGCTGATTTTGGAAGTGAGGCCGGCAACAGCTTTTCCTTGCGCTGCACGGCATCGGTGAGCAAGGAAGGCATTTTAATGGATCTGAATTTTTCGGGAAGATATTTTTTCATGAATATAAGATCGCTTTTAGGAATGAGTTCTAAATAAAGTATACAACTATACTTTATTTAATTTTCGAACACCAAATTTAAATGAAAATACAGACCTGTCAGGTTGTTTTTTATATATGTGTTGGGGAAAATTGATTTTCCCCAACACATATATAAAAAACAACCTGACAGGTCTGGGAATTTACGCTACTTTTGCCCCTTGTTATCAAACGAATCAATTCATCACTTTTCCAAGAACATTACACACATGATCCTCGAGAACTATGAAACCGATAGGCTTCGTTTCCGATCCCTAACGCTGACAGATAGAGAACCGCTCCTGGCGTTTTTTAACGATCCTAAAGCCACCAAATACCTTTCCATCCAGACGGATACCGATGATTTTACAGACACTTGGCTGAACAGGCAGATCAAGCGATATGCCAATATTGATGTTGGTCTTTGTGCCGTAGAGTTAAGAGCCACTAACGAACTGGTCGGTCAATGCGGGCTCGTCCGGCAATTTGTTGATGGGATTCCAAAATGGGAAGTCGGATATCATTTGTTGCCCCAGTTCTGGGGCAATGGCTACGCAACTGAAGCAGCCATTGCCTGCTGTAACGTGTGTTTTAAAAATGAAATGGCTGAAACGGTTATTTCCCTTATTCACCCTGACAATGAAAAATCGAAAGCCGTAGCCTTGCGGAACAATATGACCTTTTGGAAGAAAACAATTTTCAAAGGTCAAGATTGCAATGTCTATCGCATCAGGCGGGAAGATTGGGAAAAATTGGGTCGAGTAAAAGACGTTGCAACTTCGGTATGTGATTGAATAACTATTTGACCCTCACAGGACATAAGGTACACAAATTCAACGTGTTCGAACACCTCCTTTGATTAACAGGAGGATTTACTTACCTTTGACGGGATTCTAAGTAATGAGAAGTTACTCTGAATTTCTTGCCTCTAAATTTTTTCAAAAATAACATTCCAATAGTTACTGTTGGGGACTTGATGCCTTGTCCATGTTCTAACTAATTGTCCCCCATGAATGGCAACTGTTTTGGCAACAAAACAGGATTCGCCTATAAAAAAGGGACACTGCTTCCCGAAGGATAGACAGTGCCCCCAAATAGTTAAATTAAAAACAGGTGCAAGATAGGAATTGGAATTGGTTTTGACAAAATGAAACCGATTCGACCTATCTTTCCCATTATAATTTTGTCTTCACCCCCCGAATTCATCCTGCTGGAGTATTTTGATTTCTACCCGCTGATTTTTGGACCGCCCGTCAGGGGTTTCGTTGGTCGCAATAGGCTTGCGTTTGCCATAACCTTTGAAACGCAACCTACTTGCAGGTATGCCTTTATCCACCAAGTATTGGGCGACAGATTTTGACCTGGCAGTAGAAAGGTCATCGCAATATTGATGGGAAGGAATATTGTTCGTATGCCCACCAACTTCGATCACTATACCTTTATTTTCTGTCAAAAATTCGAAAAGTTCGTCCACCGTTGGAATGGAAGAAACATCCATATTGGTGCTATCTTGCTGGAAATAAATCCTGTTCAAGTTGATCGTCTCACCAACCCGGAAGTTGTTGGCCGACAGTTCTGGAATAATGCGGACTTTTGTTTCAAAAGTGGTCGAAGCGTCACAGCCATTTGCATCGGAGACCGTAACCACATGTTGCCCCCCTGCCAAAGCTTCGGCACGCTCGCCAGTTTCTCCATTGTCCCAATTATAAATGTAATTACCAGTTCCACCCGCCACCCGAATGAGAGCCCGCCCGTTGTTTGAATCTTCGGTGGTCGTTGGCCGGCTTTTGACAAGTGTGACAGTAAGCGGCTGAGGTTCAGCAATTTGAATCGATTCATTAGCCGATTTGCCGCTTGCGTCAGTTATTGTCAGTGAATAATTGCCTGGTGCAAGACCACTTGGATTATCGCCATGCAAATCAGTTTCATTCCAGTCATATTTGAAGGGTGCTTTCCCTCCTGCAACTTCCGCTTTGAGGGCAGCGATGCTTTCTCCCGCACATTTTATTTTAGCAATTTGTGAAATATTGAGGCTCAACGGCAAGATGTTTTCTGAAATTTCTACAACCGCCACACCAGAACAACCTGCCTCGTCAGTCACCGTCACGGTATGCTCACCTGGGGCAAGATTTATGGCCGTTCTGGCCGTCTCACCATTTTCCCATTTATAGGAAAAATCACCTGTCCCACCAGAAGCGCTTGCAGTTGCTTTGCCATCCGCATTGCCGGTGCTGGCGGGTGCATCAACTTTGGCTGCGATCCTGACAGCTTGTGGCTCTTTGACTTTCAGTGATGTAATAGCTGTTGTTCCGACAGCGTCTGTTACCGTCACCGAGTATTCGTCGGCAGCCAAATCCACGGCCTTTTGGTCACCCAACCCTGACTTATTCCAAACAAAAGAAAAAGGCCCTTTGCCCCCAGATACCTCAGCAGCAAGCGTGGCAGTTTTATCGCCAGCACATTTTATTTCTACCGCCTGGGAAATATTTACCGAAAGGGAAAGAATATTCTCCGTGATAGAGACCGTGGCAGTTTGCATACAACCATTTAGATCAGTTACCGTGACAGAATGCTCCTCTGGAGCGAGCTGAACGGCATCTTTACTTGTCTCACCATTACTCCATGAGTATGATAAATCACCTGTCCCACCATTTGCTTTGGCAGTAGCTTTTCCATCGGAGTTGCCAGTGCTGGCAGGTGATTTGGCAGCAGCCGACAGCGAAATTTCTTTGGGTTCTTTTATATTGAAGTCTGCGGTTGCTGTTGATCCAGTAGCATCGGTAATCGTCAAATCATAATTACCAGCTATTAGCCCTATTGCCAATTCTGTCCCCCCTGCTCCACCACTCCAAGCATATTGGAACGGCCCTTTGCCCCCAGCAATGCTGGCCTCCAAAGCTGCATCTTTTCCCCCAGCACATTTCATTTCTTCTTTTTGTGAAATACTCACGGAAAGGGGGAGTACGTCTTCGGTTATTGTGACCGAGGCTATTGCCTGGCAACCAGCCTCATCGGTAACAGTGACGGCATGTTCGACAGGGCCAAGTTTCAATGCCTGGGCGGCTGATTCATTATTGCTCCATTTAAAACTATAATTTCCAGAGCCACCCGTAGCAGAAGCTGTTGCTTTTCCATCCAAATTGTCAGTGGTTGCGGACGCATCTACTTTTATATTGACTTCTAACTTTTGAGGCTCAGTAATGGTGACACCTGCACTGACTGTCTGACCAATAGCATCGGTTACTGTTACAGCATAAATGCCAGCGGCAAGGCCAGTCTTGTTCATGTTCTCCGTATTCCACTGAAATTTGAAAGGGTCTTTCCCCCCGCTTACTTCTACCTTTATAGCTGCACTGTTATCACCTGCACAATCAATGGTTTTTGTTTGCGAAATATTGGCGGCCAGCCCTGCGATTTCCCGACCGATCTCAATACTACTCGACGCTGTACAACCATTTTTATCTGTCACGGTAACGGTGTGATTCCCCTCCCCCAATTTAAATGCAGTCGCTGATTTTTCCCCAGTGTCCCAGAGATAGGTATAACTAGGTTTTCCGCCAGATACATTCACAGTTGCCGAGCCATCAGAAGTCCCATCAGGACTGGCCTGTTTACCTTGCTTGAGTTCAAGCTGCGGAATCGGATCTTTCAAAATAACGGCTGCCGAACTACGCTTGCCCCTGCTATCGGTAACTGTCACAGCATATTCCCCTGGGCCAAGGTTGGTGGGGCTGTCGCCGATTTGGTTGCCGCTCCATTTGTATTCATAAGGTGGGTTGCCGCCCGATACCGTTACTTTCAAGGCGCCATCATTCGCATTATCGGAGCAACTCAAATCTTTTACCACATCGCAGGCCAGGTAGAGTGTAGATGCCTTTTGCACGAGGTACAATCCTTTGTCGTTGGTGCCTATCCAAACACCATTATTTTGGTCAACCGCAATGCAGTAAACATCCTGGCTGGTAAATCCAATGGCTGGACCAAAAACAGTGGCTTCCTCAGTGGCCGGGTCAAATCTGGCCACAATATCGGAAACGACCCAAAGAAGGCCGTCCAGGTCAAAGGCTATATCAGCGACATCGTTTTCCATAAGGGTCTCTTCAATATCTATGGGATCCCAACTGCCACGGGAATTGATTTTCCAGAGTAAGTTGTCGCCCATCGCCCAGACATCTGTACCATTCTGGGCAAATGCGCTGAACGAAAAGCCTTTCTCTTCCACGCTCCATTTCCCATCCTTATTCAAAAATGCTCCGCCGTAAGTGCCGACCCAAAGCTTGCCCCGACTGTCCAAAAGGAGCGTATTTACTTGATTTGAGGGGATTTTAGAATTCCCTCCGTGGTGGCGTTTTACCAACCTTAGCGCAGGTTTGGTTTTGAATTCAAAAAGGCCAGACGCATAAGTCCCCACCCATAATTGGTCGCGGTTTTCATTATAACTCGCCGCCGTTATCTCATCATCTTTACTTTTAATGGCTTGCCCTTCACGCCCCATCTGGGTAATCAATTCCTCCAAAGAGATACGCAAGTCGAAGTTCCCATCGTGGGTCTGCAACAAGGACCAATCAGTCGGTTTCAAGTCAACGGCATTGCCTTGTTCCGGTGAAAACACTTGATGGAGGCCACTGCGGTTGCCCACCCATTTTTGGTTCTCTGCATCCACAAATACATTTGTGACAGGTGTTGAGCGATCCACGGCACTGGTACGGATCACCTCCATTTTTTGAGAAAAAACAAAAGGGGAAACTGCGAAAAACAGCAAGATTGAAAAGGTAATTCTAAAGTTCATTTTTGGTGTAATATGTATCTGGTAATTTTTATCGAGCAACATCCAATTTGACGGCGGTAATTAGACGAAAAAACAAATCATAAATTTTATGACTTACCGCAAAGTTGTGAGATTTAGTTGTTTTTTGGAAAAAATTGGAAAAGCGGGGACAAGTTGGTTTCAATCAGGAAGGCGGAAGATTTGGAAGGTTGGGTAAACAGCAAACCCCATAAAGGGGAATATTGATAAAGTCACCGGCTTGCATGAAGTTTCGTGGCGAACTCCTGTAAATCAATTCCGGCTTGTATTTATGGGCATAACTTCTTAGGCTTTTGATATTTCTATTCAAACCGCTTTTGACTTCCAATGGGTAAATATTGTTTTCTTTTTGCAATATAAAATCCACTTCGGCAGCACTATTTGAAGTCCAATAAAACAATTTATCAACACCCGAGGCAATTAGTTCAGATGAAACAAAATTTTCAATAAAAGCACCATTATATTCAGAAAAAACCTTGTCAGGATTGACAATGATATTCGAAGGGACATTAATCATTGCCCCCAATAGGCCCGTGTCGTGCAGATATATTTTAAATTTTGAATAATCAGCATAACCGGAAAGTGGCAATTTTGGAACGCTGATATTATAAGCCACATTTATCAACCCAGCTTTTTTCAGCCATTCTATAGTTTGCTCAAAGGTGGAGGCGCGTGCCTTTTTCCTCACATCGCTATATTTGAACTTTTTGTTTTCTTTAGCTAGTTGCTTTGGGATTGACTGCCAGAGCTCAGCAGTTCTTAAGGCTTGTGACTTATCGGTATATTTCGAAAAATCTCTCTTATATGCTTGGAGAATTTCATTTTGTATTTTTCTTACTGAAGCAACATCTTGGTTATCAAGGTAGTCCTGCAACACTTCAGGCATTCCCCCCAAATAAAGGTACATTTTCAGGTGTGTCAATAATTTTTCGTGCAATAGGTCGGGCAGGGGTTCTATATTTTTTAGGGTCATCAGTTTTTCTGCCAAAAGACCTTCGCCAAAAGCATTCAAATATTCAACAAAGGACATAGGGTACAGCATCATGAAATTGACTTTCCCTACTGGGAAACTATTTTGCTTTCCAACACTAACTCCCAATAATGAGCCTGCTGCAATGATATGATATTCAGGAGTTTCTTCGTGAAAATATTTCAGACTAGTCAAGACCCTCGGAACAGCCTGTATTTCATCAAAAAAAATCAAGGTGTTGGTAGAAGTGATTTTCCGTCCAAAATACAGACTTATATTTTCAAGGATTTTTGCAGGCTTCAAGCCACCTTGAAAAAAAGATTCAAATTCGGGATTTTGTTCAAAATTCAGGTATACATATTCGGCATACTCTTGATTCCCAAATTCATTTACAAGATAAGTTTTCCCAACCTGACGCGCCCCTTGCAACAAAAGCGGTTTGCGTTTGCTGTCTTTTTTCCACGATAGTAAATTGTTGTATAAATTTCGTTTCATTATTTATCTGCCAAAATCTGTTGTAAACATAAATATTTATCTACCAAAAAACGTAATATCGTTTAACATAAGACTACAAATAAATGTAATTACTATAAACGGGTATCAAACCCCACCTCCGTCATTCCTCCAATTGAACACTACCGGAATCACAGCCAAATTCAAAAAGGTAGAACTGATTAACCCTCCTAAAATGACAAGTGCCATCGGACTCTGAATTTCATTTCCAGCTTTGCCTCCTGCCAATGCCAGCGGAATCAATGCCAAACCAGTGGTCAAGGCGGTCATCAAAATTGGGTTGAGACGGTCGAGGGAGCCTTCAATAATGGTTTCACGGAGGTTGCGCCCTTCCTGTAGTAAAACTTGATATCGACTGACCAACAGAATACCATTTCGAGCTGCGATACCAAATAAACTGATGAAACCAATAGTGGACGCTATGGAGATGATGCCCGAGGTAAAATAAACAATGAACACCCCGCCAATCAAAGCCAACGGCAAATTCATCAATACAATACTCGCTAACCGAATATCATTGAATTCCATATATAGGAAAAGGAAGATCAAGAAGATGGCACCGATTGAGGTAATCAATAATAAACGGGTGGCCCGTTCTTCACTTTCAAATTGGCCGCCATATTCTACCCTGTAGCCTTCTGGCAAAGTGATATTTTCATTAACTGCTGCTCGAATATCATTAACGACACTTCTCAAATCCCGCCCTGCGACATTGGCAGCAACGACAATTTTGCGTTGTACATTTTCCCGGTTTACCGAATGTGGATTTCCAGTCACATCAACCTGTGCAACATAGTGCAAAGGGATTTTTTGACCATTGGGGGTATCAAGCAAGGCATTCTCAATGGCTTTGGCAGCATCTCGGTTCTGCTCGTTGTAACGGACCACGAGGTCAAAACTACGTTGTCCTTCAAACACCTGCCCAACCCGTTCTCCTGCAAATGCTACATCTATAAAGTCCATGAAGTCACCCAATTTGATACCATATTTGGCTAGCATAATCCGGTTGGGGAGAATCCGCAATTGTGGGACTTCAATCTGCTGCTCTACATTGAGGTCAACCAAACCTGGGATGGTCTCGATTTGCCTTTTTATTTTATTTCCAGTGGTAAAAAGTTGGTTCAAATCCGTTCCGAATATTTTGATCGCAATGTTCGCCCTTGTGCCGGAAAGCATGTGATCGATGCGGTGGGCAATCGGCTGCCCTATCGTAATATTAGCACCGGGCACGACCGTCAATTTGGTTCTGGCTTCCTCCATAAATTCATCTTTACTTCGTTCGGTCAAAGTAAAAGGAACATCTATTTCAGAAGCATTTACACCCTGCGCGTGTTCATCCATTTCTGCCCTTCCAGTGCGCCGGGAAGTGATGCTCACTTCAGGCATTTCCAGCATAATTTTTTCCACTAACTGGCCTGTTTTATTGGACTCTTCCAGCGAAGTGCCCGGAGGTGTTACAACAGATATGACCAACGAGCCTTCATTGAAATCTGGTAGAAAACTCCGCCCCAACCCTGTGAGCAAATAAATAGAAATTGCAAACAAAATAACCGCCGACAAAATGACCAGACGGGGCATTTTCAAAACCAACCCTAATATTTTTCGATAGCCAGATGCAGCTTTCCGCTCTACCCAACTCCCTTTTGCCTGCCGTTGCAAACGTTGTTCATTTGTCAATAAATAACTGCCTAAAACAGGAGTCAAAGTAACCGCCACAAACAGGGAGGTAAAAATGGCCACGATGAACGAAACCCCCAACGGTTGCAACAACCGACCTTCCATTCCACTAAGAAAAAAGAGAGGCACAAAAGCAGTTATGATGATGAGCGTTGCGATAAGGATGGAGTTCCTAATTTCGCTTGATGCCTCAAAAATAATCTGTAAAACAGACGGTCGTTCTCCGACTGGTTTCAGCAAATTTTCCCGTAACCGTTTAAAGATGTTCTCAACATCAATAATGGCATCGTCCACCAATGCGCCAATGGCAATGGCCATTCCTCCCAGGCTCATCGTATTGATGGTAAACCCAAACAGTTTCAGCACTATAATGGTCACCAATAAAGAAACAGGAATTGCGATGAGGGAAATTGCCGTTGTCCGCCAGTTGAGTAAAAAGAGGAAAAGGATGATACTGACAAATAGAGCACCTTCCAGAAGGGTCTTTTGCAGGTTATTTATAGCTGCCTGAATAAAGTTTGACTGCCGAAAAATATGGGTATTGATTTCTACGCCAGCGGGCAACTGTTTTTGCACAGCAGCCATCGTTTCATCAATGCGATGAGTCAACTTTAGCGTGTTGGCATTTGGTTGTTTCATCAAGGTGAGGATGACCGATGATTTCCCCGATACCGCAGCGTCTCCAATTTTTGGGGCAGCACGGATTCGGACTTCCGCCACATCTTCAATTTTGATGGGCTTTGTCCCTAGCATTTTGACCAGGGCCTGTCCTATTTTTTCCACCGAATTGGTTCTCCCTTCTGCTTGTACGATGTATTGATTGCCGTATTCATTGATAAACCCACCCGAAGCATTTTGGGTAGATGCTGCCGCTGCCTGTTCCAATTCCGTCAAAGAAACACCAAAGTATTTCATCTTTTCAGGAGAAGCGGCAACTTCATATTGTTTATAACCACCGCCAATAGCAATGACCTGAGCCACCCCGTTGATTGCCAATAATTGTGGACGAATGTCCCAATCGGCAATCGTCCTTAATTCCATTGGGGAGAGGCTGTCGGAAGTTAAACTGAGCAACATGATTTCCCCCATTATGGAAGAAATGGGAGCAAGCATTGGGCTTTCGACTCCTCCAGGCAGCTTGCTTTCGACCATCGCCAGTTTTTCGGTCACAATCTGCCGAGCTTTGTAAATATCCGTCCCCCACTCAAACTCTGCCCAAACAATGGAAATACCCATTGCAGAGGAAGAACGAATCCGTCGGATATTGGGTGCGCCATTCAGCGTTGATTCAAGTTGAAAACTGACCAGTTTTTCTACTTCCTCAGTCGCCATGCCGTGTGCTTCGGTCAGAACGGTAACGGTGGGAGCAGTCAGGTCAGGGAAAACATCTACATCCATTTCGGAGGCGATGTACCCGCCAGTTATCATAATCAAGGCGAAAAACATCAAGACAACCAGTCGGTTATGCAAAGAAAATTTTATGATTTGATTTAACATTTCTATTCTTGGAAATTAGAAATTAGAAATTAGAAATTTGGATACACAGAAAATCCAGTACTTGTGAAATTTCTTAATATCCAATTTCCAATTCACTCTCAATGCGAATGTCCATGTGCTGGAATGGTGGAAGACATCGCAGCCATTTTGATTTGGTAAGCCCCTGTTGTGACCAACCATTCCCCTTCTTCGATACCGGAAAGGACTTGCACCTGTTTGCCATCGTCGATGCCCAGCTGGATTTGCCTTCTTTCAAAAGATTCTCCCCCTGTTTGCACATAGACATAAAACTGCCCATAGTCCTGCATCAAAGCAGATTTAGGAATGACCAAAACATTTTGAACTGGGCGGGTAAGTAAATACAATTCCACGTAAGAACCAGCCAAAAGGTCGCCCCGGTTGTCCACTTCGAAAAGTACAGGAATGTGGTGTTCATTTTCCCCGGTCAGTTTGCCATAAGAAATCAATTTGCCATTGAAATCTTCTATTCGGGAAACTTCTGATTGCCAAGGTGTTTTGAAATGAGCAGATCGGACGTTTTTCAACTGGGAAAAATAACGTTGAGAAACTTCCCCTTGAATGAGCAATTTACGGTTACGGGTCAAGGTCACCAATGCTTCTCCTTCTTCCACAAACTCTC
Organism: Saprospiraceae bacterium; assembly: GCA_029263015.1. Classification (GTDB taxonomy): domain Bacteria; phylum Bacteroidota; class Bacteroidia; order Chitinophagales; family Saprospiraceae; genus UBA6168. The sequence continues at coordinate 47,090 of JAJCYI010000242.1, forward strand.
CGTCACTCACTGGAAGTTTTTTGATGATACCGGAGAAGGGAGCAGTGTAAACAGTACCTCCCGATTTAAAATTGTCAGCTAGGGTCTGGAATGCTGCGTCCGCAATGTCCAATTCCATTTGCCTTTCTTCAAACACCTTTCGAGCAATGGCGTTTTGTTCAAGCAGCAGTTTCGAGCGTTCAAAATCCGCTTTTGCCTTTCCCAGCCGAGCTTGCGCAATGCGGTATTTTTCTTCTAAATTTTCTTCCGTCAATCCCTTGCTGCTAACGGTGAAAAGCACTTCGCCAGACTGGATTTCCCGTCCTTCCATCAGGTTTTTACTTTTGAAAAAAACAAGGCCGCTCGTATTGGTAGAAAGCATGGTCTCGTCTCCTTTTACCGGCAGAATTTCACCCGAAGCATGGATGACTTTGTGAATACTTTTGCGTTCTACCTGCTCAATCGCAAAGTCAATTTTCCATGCCTGTTCCTTGAGAAAAGAAATTTCATCACCTTCCGGTTGGGGAGGATTAGCAGCTATGGCAGCTTCTTCATTAGGGTAAACGGTTATATCGGAAATTGTTATGGTATCCGAAAATAGAAGTGTTGTAAGCAGAAAGTCCAAGTGGTAAGTCCCCTCTTTTTGCGGCGCAATGGCAGGGCGAAAAATGCCCGGAGACGAAGGGGCAGGTACACTATTTTGCTCTACATTTTGAGTCCCCTTTCGCAAACGAACCATCACATTGCCTTCTTCGATAGCTCTAAATTTCACCATCTCTGAAAAGTGTGCTGCAAAGCGGCTTTCCTTTCCAACAACCAATGGCAGAAACTCAACAAATAATTCAGACTTTTTAGTCCAAATGGTAAAGGAAAGTGGTTCTAATTTTGTCGGAGCATGTACATGCGGGTCATCACCATGTGTATGCGTACCTTCCCCATGCACATGGGCGCAACTGCTTATTAATACAAGCATCCCTGCCATCAACATGGCAGATAAAAATATATGTTTCATGCTGTCTTATTCTTTTAGCTTAAAGATTAAAATGATTAATCAGGACAATGGAAGTCCTTTTATGGTAAGATTTTAGACTGCGGCGGGAGGCCCTCTTTGCGGAGTTTTGGTTTGTTTTAATCTTCGTAAAACTGATAGATGAAAGGGTGGATCAGGTAAGGATTCGACATCTAGGCTAAAAACGACCAGGTTATTCTGTGAAAAATAAAAATCAATTGATTGACTGTGGCTAATATTTTTTGTGGTAGATTTCTTTTGAGAAAAAGTCAAATACTCATCTCCAAGATTATTCGAGTAATCAATGTTCTTAAACAAATGTCCCAAAAAATGAAAAACCCCTACATGAAAATGATGCTCATGATGCACGGTTTTATAATCCTCGTGTTGATGGGATGCTGGGATAGAAGACCCCGCAGTTTCTGAAGAATAAGATTGTGAGGCGCTATGATGCACGACTACCAAGAGGTAGGTGGCTAACAAGAAATGACTGAGTATTTTTTTTCTTAGCTGCACGGTGCAAATATAATGTTTTTCAGACCTGTCAGGTTGTTTTATTTATATATGAAGGGGGACGGATAAACCCATCCCCCTTCATATATAAATAAAACAACCTGACAGGTCTCTGGCGGCAGCTATTTGACCACTAGGAAACGCTCTGTCTTCATGCTACTTTCTGTTTGAATTTTCAGATAATAAACTCCGGTCAACAATTGACTGGTATCAAAATCAAAATGATGCTCTCCATTGGGCAGTTCCGTTTCTAATCTGTCCATGCCCACGGATTTCCCATGCGCATCGAAGAAAGAAATTGCAACCGACGTTCTATTTTCCAATTCTAATGAAACATTGAGCCAGCCTTTTGCAGGATTTGGAGAAAGGGTCGTTTGAATGGTGGAAGGCACATTTTCGTGTGTAGCGGTAGCAGCTGGCGTGAATTGCAAAAGCGTGCCCGCATGACCAACAATCCAGCCTTGGTCTTCATTGGCAAAATAAACACACTTTAGGTTATTGTCCATGTCGAGGTTTGCTGACTCCCAATTTACACCGCCATTCATGGTATGAAGAACTGCTCCGTTAGTCCCAACTGCCCAACCCTTGAGGGCAGAGATAAAATATACGGAAGCCAATGACTCAGCAGTACCGCTGTTTTGGCTTACCCAATTTTCACCACCATTATTGCTATGAAGGATTGTCCCATTGCTTCCAACGACCCAACCATGATTCTGATCAATAAAAAATAAATCATTCAGTGGGTTGATCACAAAACTGACCTGTTTCTCCCAAACATCACCACCATCTTCAGTATGGAGGATCATGCCACCAGAACCTACCGCCCAGCCGAGTTGATTGTTCGTAAAAAAGACAGACTGGAATGTTTCAATAGAGACTCCAGAACCACCACCCCAATGATATCCTCCATCCGAAGTACTCAAAATGCCATTGACACCTGTTATCCATCCATGGAGGTTGTCGGAAAAAAAGACAGATGTGATACTTCCAGATTCGGTGCTGGCCTGCTGAACCCAGTCGGCGCCACCATTCGAGGTATGTAAAATGATGCCACCATGGCCGACGGCCCAGCCATTCAAAGCGTCGGAAAACCATACGGCATGGAGGAAATTATCTACATTGCTGTTTTGTGCAGACCAGGTTTCCCCATTGTCCGATGTATGGAGGATCAATCCTTCTTCACCAACGATCCAGCCATCGTTTTCAGTTGGGAAATGAAGTGCCGAATAGGATTGACCTTCATTGGAAACAATATTCCAGCCTTGGCCATTGATATAAAATGATAAGAGGCAAAAAATAGCAACGATTGTGGTGATCTTACTTTTCATAATTAATAGATTTTAGATTGATGAGGGCCAAAGCAATACCTGCCTTTGCACTATCGCAATGGAATATTAAACATACCAGCAGCGGCTTGATATGTAGAAGCCACCTACGATCAAAATTGTATTTTCAGTGGCCAGCCTTGATAAAAAAGATTAGTCCTGAATCAGAAGAGTAGTTTGAAAATTGACGGGTAGTTACGAAAATGGGTTACAGCGCTTCGGCAATTGCACATTTAAAATAAACAGACTCCTGGAGATAATAATGGTTGCAAATTCAATTCTTATTTCGTCCATTGAATCATGCTGTTTGTCCCAAAATGCATTTTGGGATTTGGAAGAAACGTAACCAGAAGTTGTACTTCTGGTTTTCGCTCATGTGGGGGACACAAAGAGCACACATTTCACACCACCACCCACTTTAAAACCAACACTCCGCCATTCCCGTTTTCCAATACGACCCAATACATACCGGGCGCTAACTCCTGTGGCAATATTAACCGGGACTGTCCATTTACTGGAATTATTTCTTTGGCAAATAGGATTCGGCCAATAGGATCAATCACATGCACAGTAAGGGGTTGTTGGAATAAAACATCGACCCAGAGTTGCGCCCCATCATACCCCGACGGGTTTGGTACAATGACTGCCCGCAACGGCAAACCCTGCTCTTCGACTATGGCATCCAGCAAATCCACCGTGAAGTTGAACTCGTTCTGGCAACTGTCTGCATCGGTAATTATCAGTGAATAGTCTCCGGGGAGCACATTTTCCAAAGATTGTGAAGTATCACCATTGCTCCAAAGGAAATTGTAATCTGGTTGCCCACCGAAAACCATGATGACCTTTACCCCGCCGTCAGCATTGGCAGAACCAGAGGCATGAATGGTATCGAAAAGTATTTGTATTTCCGTAGAAATGGAGATCTCTGCCAAAGCTGTTTCCTGACAACCATTTGCATCGGCCACCGTGACAGCATAATTTCCTGATGGCAAACCCATAAGCAAGCTATCAGTTTGGCCATTGTTCCAAATAAATGAAAAGGGCAAAGTCCCGCCAGTAGCAACAGCAGTAGCTATTCCGTTTTCTGCACCAAAGCAGATTGTATCCGTCGCTTCTACAAATAGCCCAACCTCCTGAGGAGAAACAATGTTAACGCTCGAAGCATCTGAACACCCATAAAGCTCATCGGTAATGGTGACACCATACCAGCCGGGCGAAAGTTGGTCAATGGTCGGGGTGTCCATGCCATTGCTCCATAAATATCCAAAAGTGCCAGATCCCCCATTTGTTCCAATAGTTGCCATTCCGTTTGACTGTCCAAAACACAATACGTCAGTACCATTGGCACTTGCCATTAGTGAGTCGGAAGCCACCATCGAAAACTGCAGTTCATCAGTACAACCAAGTGCATCGGTAACGGTAATGCTGTAATTACCACTACCAAGGCCAGTAACCAGGCTGTCCGTTTGGCCACCCTGCCAGTGCCACATAAAAGGTGATGTACCGTTCAGCGGTATAATTTCTGCGACCCCGTCGTTGCTGCCTTGGCAATGATAGGGTGTGGCCGAAAGGGAGAGTAGCAAGTGGCCCGTTGAACCCACCACCAAAGAATCCGTGTAAGTGCAGCCGTTTGCATCTGTGACAGTAACGACGTAAGTCTCAGGTGGTAGCCCCGTGAGCAAATTGTCCGATGAACCGTTGCTCCAATTGTATGCAAATGGAGCAGTACCTCCCGTGGGCATTATGTTGACCATGCCCCCGACTATATTGGTACAATCATATTGTTGGATAATAGATGTTGCAGTGACAGCGGGCTTTTCCAGAATGGTCAATTGTGCTTCCACTGACTGGCCGAGGGCATCTGTAACGGTAAACGAATAGTCCCCTGCTGCAAGTCCGCTTGTATCAGCCCCATTGTTTGTTCCATCTGACCATGCGTAGCTGTATGGCTCGCACCCGTGTGATAACTGGAACTGAACCGCACCGCCCACCCCACCGCAGGACGGCAAGGCAACAACTGCCGAATCCAGTGAAAAGGTCGGTGTTTCAAAAGCTCCCATATCCACTGTGCCGCCAAGTACGCGAGGGTTTCCCGCGAGGTCGGTGGAAAGGCCAAGACTGTTCACGATGGCATTGTCCCCTGCGTTGATGGCGGGGGAACAGGGCAAGAGGGTGAAGTCATTGTTATTGGGGTTTTGAAACAGGGGATCTGCACTAAATAAAATACCCAGGTCACAATCCACCAAATCATCTGAAATATAGGAGCAGTTGGAGAGGTCAAATAAACTATGGCTGATCGTAGCCTCACAGTCTACCAAGCTGAAAAGGTCCAAGTCTGAATTCAGGAAATTGGCTCGGAATATGGAATTTGCAATATTTAATGTGCCGCCCAGGCCAAAGCCATCAGCGGAGATAAGCCCCTCATAAAGTTGCCCTGAGAGCTTTCGGTTTTCATAAAATGTGCAATTGGAAATCAATGCGTCTATTGGGTAACCGGATCCAAATAATGTGATTAATGTCCCAGAATTATTGTTAAAAATACTGTTGTACGTTATTAAATACCCCCCTGTTAGCAACAGGCAACCAACATCATTTTCATTTTCAGAAAACACAGAATTATTTATTTCGACCAATGGCCTTCCAAATAATACGGATAAAAGGCCTACAGAGTTATCGTTATTTTTAAAAATACATGAATCAACATGGATCTCTCCCTTGTCAGAAAATCCAACATATTCAATAACAGATGCACCATCATTATTTTCAAATGTACATTTTATTAAATGCAGAACTTTATACTCATCCCCATTTAGTTCATTTACATTAATACCACTTCCCGCTGCACCAGAATTCCCTTCAATAAAATTGCAATTTTCAATGTAAATATCATTATTACCATGTTTTAAATCAAAACTGACCCCTACTCCGTATCCAGAGTCATTATCAAAAAATAATGAATTTAATATTCTCCAATCAGCTGTAAAACTTCCTCCTATTATTGATATACCTCCACCATAGCTTGAACGATTTTTTAAAAAAATACAATTATCGAAATAGGGGCTTACATTCCCGTTTTCAGATCCGTTTACAAATACTCCACCACCAGCGTTAAAAGCGTAATTACCTAAGAATGAACAATTTAAGATTTTAGGATTAACTTCATTAACAGCACCCATGGCTTGAACATAAATTCCCCCACCTGATTTTTTTCTATCTAATATTGGGGCCTGACCCAATACATTAATGGTCCTTCCTTTAACAATTGACAACCCATCCAACACCGTCGTGGAATCCACATATTCCATGTAAACTACAGTATGAGAATTGTCCAAACTATCTCCCACCACACCGATATCCCCGCTCAAGATGGTTTCATTCGTTTGCCAGTCACGTTCATCTAAGGTGCTTTCAGTACCCACAAATCCTCCGTACATGGCCACCCCATTAGGCAATTCAAATGAAATGGTCCGGTCGGTAGTGGTTGTGGGAAAATAAGTGCCTTTGGCCACCCAAACATTGTCTCCACATTTGGCCACCGCCAAAGCATCTTGGAGGTCAGAAAAGGCATGGTCCCAAGAAGTGCCATCCTGGTTTCCGCCCTGCACATTGGTGTTCACATATAATATGGCATTGCTAGTTGATGGCGCCTCGTATGCACCCATGTCAACCGTGCAGCCGATAATGCGGGGCCCTCCGGTCAGATCAGTGGCAATGCCGAGGCTGTCCACGATGGCATTGTCGCCAGCATTGATGGCAGGGGAATTGGAGAGGAGGGTGAAGTCGCCAGTGGTGGGGTCGGCGAACATGGGATCGAGGCCGAAGATATTGCCAAGGCCGCAATTAAGATTATTATATGCGCCAACATTATAAATTAATGAGGAGCAGTTTGGATAACCCAATAATGAATTGGAGATATTTATCCAGGAAGTATATGAACCATTAGAAAACAGATATTTATTTGGAATAAAGTTTCCATAAGAAACACAATTATTTAGAACTAAATCAGAATTAGAGCAGGTTGATGAGATTCCTAATGCAGTAAGGCCATTTTCTATTAAATTATTAATGAAAGTGCAGTTGTTGAACTCAGCATGAAGATCGTCCGCTCCACTTAAATCACCAATACGACTATTTTTGATAAGACAATTGGTAAAATATACCGAAGCAGCAATGGTAAAACATTCAAATTCATTTGCATCGAATATAGAGTTCTTTACATGAATTAATGATGCCCCAATTATTCCATAAAATCCAATTACTCCAGATCCAGATTTATTTTTGTAAAAAAAACATTCTTCTGCAACTATTTTTTCACTTTTCGCAAATAAAAAATATTCTATCGCCGAACCTGACCCATCTGAACCTAATTCATTATAAATAAAATCACATTCTTTTATTTTGAATTCTTGATTATTAATTTGCAATTCATAATATACTCCACCTCCGCTTGCAACAGCAAAATTATCTTCAAAGCGACATCCAGCTATTTCTATTTTCTTATTCCCTGTACTAACTGCAAAACTTATCCCTCCCCCACTCTCGACTACATCATTGTTTTTAAAAATGCAATCATCAATAATAAAATCATTATGATTGCTACCGCCATGAAAGCGGATGCCTCCCCCGTTAAATGCCGAGTTATTTTGAAAAGTGCAATTAGTTATGATGGGATTAGCTCCCGCTCCGGCATCTGTCCTGATAAAAATTCCCCCACCATAAAATGCAGCATGGTTCGCTTTGAATTTGCAATTCGTAATCACAGGCCTTGTATCCTCCGAAGGCAAAGAACCAACGATATACATTCCACCCCCACTTTTTTGTCTGATATAAGGTGATCCATTTGAGTCATCGTCCGCATTTCCGCCAGTAATAATAAAGCCATCCAAAATGGTCGTCGAGTCGGCAAAGCTGCAATAAACGACATTGTACGAATTGTCGGTGCTGTCATTGGGTATTCCAATATCGCCACTCAATATCGTTTCGTTCACTTCCCAGTCCCGCTCACCGACCATTGTTTCTGTACCGTTAAAACCGCCGAACAAGCGTACCCCGTTTTTTAGGGTAAAGGAAAGAGTCCGGCTGGCGCCACCGGTCGGAAAATAGCTGCCCTGCGCCACCCAGAGCGTATCACCATATTGCGCGAAAAAAATACCAAAGGATAAATTGGGATAGGCATCCGCCCAGGAAGTGCCAGCTTGAGTGCCAGCTTGGACGTTGGCATCAACATAGATCACTTTACCGATAATGGGTTGATGGAATAACAGGTAGAAGAAAGCAATAGAGAGAATTGGGTGTAATCGTTTCATGGGTCTCACATTAGGTTCGTTTGCGGTTGCAAGATAGCAATTATTGCCATTAATGCGAATCAAGGATTGAAACTCAATGCCCATTGATTTTCAGGGGGTTAGAGTTGTCAACTTTTTAAAAATTGACAACTCTGTGCTCACAACTCCTTGATAATCAGGATAAAATTTCAACGCTTGATTCTCATTATTATTAGAAGCGACGCTTTTTAGAAAAGCGTCGCTTCTAAATTTAGCACGGTTGCCTGAATAATACCCTTCTTCAATAATTTTTCTCTCACTCCAACTTCACCGACTCAATTCCCTTAAACAAAGAATACTGAACTGCTTCCACTTTCTTTTGATATTCCGCAAAATCCTGCTCGATCAATCCATTGATCTGACCCACAATTTCAGTCACATCCTTGCTGATTTTATCTATCATGATTTGAGCCGATTGGTTGGGCGCACCCTCAGAAGCACGAATATAACTGGAGGTCCGCCATAATTGACCAGTCAACAAATTTGGGTTGCGTTGGATGCCTTTCAGCCCACTGGGCATCATGTATTTTTTTTCAATTGTGGAGATGCTGTCTTTGATGGATTTTCCGAGTTTGGAAATTTCTTTTTTCAAACTGTCGGGTGCGTTTACTAGCGCTCCGTCCACCAATTTGATATTCTTTTTCACATCCTGCAACCGGTTGTAGCCATCGGTTGCCTTTTCGACTATTTTGTAATAATCAACGTAGGTGGCTTGTTTAGCCATTCGATCGGTCAATGAAACATTCAGCCTCGGATCAGCATGAACAGTGACCATGGTAGAGTCGAGATTGCCTTTGAATTCAATCATCAACTTATACGTGCCGGGCAACACTTCATAGCCGCTTGGCATGTCATCACCCGGCTTCGGCTGACGGCGACTTGGAAACCGGACGCCGTCATGTCGCTTGTTCCAATATATTTTTACCAAACCAGTATCCAACTTGCTGGTAAATGAACGGATCGTATCCCCCGCTGAATCGAGGACCACAATTTTGGCCTTCTCCTCTTTTTTACCTTTGCCTTTTTTGCCTGCCCCTTTCTCCTTGTCCCCACTTTCTTCGTCACTTTTTACTTTTTCCTTTTTACCTTTTACTTTTTCCTCTATACTTTTGACTTCCCCTTCCTCCGGCGGCTTCACCCAACAAGCGATAGCCGCATTTGTCCCCTTATTGTCCCCTTTAAACATGCCATCGGCAGTAAACCGAGTGCCATCGACCGAACGGTATTGTGCCAAATAGGTATCAGGTGTGGCAAACACGGCAAAGTCTTTTTCCAAAACGTCCCCTTTTGTTCTGGCAATTTCCCGGAAGGGGCGCAGATCATCCAAAATCCAGGCGGCACGGCCAAATGTCCCGATGATGAGATCGTGGTCGCGGGGATGGATTTTCAAGTCAGTTGTGGTGACGGACGGAAAACCATTCGTCCATTTCTGCCATTTTTCACCAAAATCAAAACTGAACCACAGCCCTTGATCGGTGCCCAACCATAACAAATCACTCACCTCTGGATCTTGCACTATGCTGAATGCTTGGCCAGTTACTTTGTTTTCATCAACCATGCGGGAGAACGTCACCCCAAAATCGTTGGTGTAATAAACATAAGGCTTCCAGTCGTTGCGGCGATAATCGCTCACCACGACAAATGCCTCTCCCGCCGTTTTACCTGGTTCAATGTATGGGATCCAGCTACCTGGCGTTGCACCTGGCATGTTTCCAGCAACGTTCAACCATTTTTGACCACCATTTCTGGTCACCTGCAAATTCCCATCGTCCGTGCCGACCCAGATCACATTTTCATCAACTCTACTGGGTGAAATGGCAACGATGGTCGTAAAATTTTCCGCTTCGGTATCATCAATGGTGAGGCCGCCGCTCTCATTTTGTTTCTGTTTGGTGGTATCGTTGGTGGTCAGGTCAGGTGAAATGATTTCCCAACTTTGTCCACAGTCGAGACTTTTGTGCAAAAACTGGCTACCATAATAAATACCACAGTCGTGAAATGGATTTTGGGCGAAACCCGCATTCCAATTAAAGCGCAACTCAGTGCCGTCGGGATGGATGGGTTTGATATTCAGCACCTGTCCAGACTCCATATCAACATACCCTACATTGCCGCCTTGCGACATGGCATAACAATAACGGCCATCGTCGGGGCGGATGCCCACATCAAAACCATCACCAAAATATACCTCCTGCCAATCGCCATTTCGAATGCCACCACTTTTCCAAACAGCAGATGGTCCAACCCACGAACCATTGTCCTGCATACCTCCACAGACCCGGTAAGGGATGCTCATGTCATAATTGATATGGTAAAACTGCGCCAGTGGAAGGTTCTCCGCAAACTGCCAAGTCTTGCCACGATCACGGGTAATATTAAGCCCTCCGTCATTGCCCTCGATAATGTAATCAGGGTTGTCAGGGGAAATCCAAAGTGCGTGATGGTCAGGGTGGACTTTCCAGCCGACCCAATTTTCAAAGGTCTTTCCACCGTCCTCGCTCTTAGACAACACACTCCAAATGCTGTACACGCGGTTTTCATTTTGTGGATCCACAAAAATATCGTGGTAATAAAATGGGCGGTTGCCCACGTTGCTATTCTCCTTGTCGGCACTGGCCATTTTTTTCCATTTAAAACCACCGTCCATACTTTTATACAGTGCATTTTCTTTGGCCTCCACCAGTGCATAAACAATGTCTGGGCTGGAAGCAGCAATGGCTAGGCCAATGCGTCCAAGGTTGCCTTTTGGCAAGCCGTCTTTGTCAGTGCGCTTTTCCCAAGTCTCACCACCATCAAAACTGACATGAATTCCCGAACCGGGGCCGCCAGAATTGAAGGTCCAAGGTTTGCGGCCATATTCCCACATCGCTGCAATCAACTTATTTGGATTGGAAGGATCCGCAACCAAGTCAGCACAACCAACTCCGTCATTGATGTACAAAACCTTGTTCCAGGTCTTCCCGCCATCGGTGGTTTTAAAAACGCCCCGCTCCTCATTTGGCCCCCAAGCAGAACCGCTCACGCCAACAAATACAATATTCGGATCGTCCCGATGGATGATGATGCGGTGAATGGTTCGACTGTCTTTCAGCCCCATCAGCTTCCAGTTCTTGCCACCGTCAATAGTTTTGTAAATGCCCTCGCCGCTGTTTTGTGAATTTCGGGGATTCCCCTCGCCAGTTCCGACCCAAATTTCGTCGGGGTTGCGCTGGTTGATCGTCACGGAGCCAATAGATTGCAGGGGTGCTTCATCAAAAATGGGTTTCCAATTGATGCCACCACTCTCAGACCTCCAAAGTCCACCACTGGCCGTTCCCGCATAAATCACCTCTGGGTTACTCAGCACCACATCAATGGAAGTTACGCGTCCGCTCATGCCCGCTGGGCCAATGTTGCGGGGTTTTATGCTTTTGAAATGGTCGAAATTGAGGGTTTGAGATAAGAGGAAAAAAGGAAGGGTCAATAGGGTTAGGAGAAGAGGGAAAGTCTTGGTTCGCATAGTTGAATTTTGTTGTAATTGAATATTGTGAAGCGAAAATACAAGATTTCAAGTTAGAGAGCTGGAAATAAATTAAGTAGTGTTTTTGATTTCTCCTCTAAGGGGTTTCAACCTCTTGTGGTACGCTGGCCATGCCTCTCAATCAAAAATCAAACGTCATGTAATCAGGCATCAGAAGTGTGGCTGATTTAAGATTACATGACGTTTGATTTTTGATTTTTGATTTCAGTTCCGAAAGGGTGGGAATTAAATTCCCACCCTTTCGGAATATCTGGAGCTTTTAATTCGAAAATTCCTTGAAAAGTCGATCCAACCGCTCCTCCAACTCTTCCAACCCCTTTTGCTGTACGATGGAAAGCCATTGAATGTACATGGATTCCCGCTGCCACAGGTGTTCTTCTTTTTCCAGTGCAATCCAGTAATTGTAAAATGCACCTGGCTCATCTTCCAGATAAAGACATGCCTCGCCAAGGGTGGCAAATTTCCAAATATCTTTTACCCTCGATTTTTCAGCGTGGGTTTTGGCCTGTTTAGCATATTTGGTCGAATCAGCATATTTCTTTCTTTTCAGATGCAGGAAGGCGAGGTTGATGGCATGATAATATATTTGTTCGCCATCATGGTTTTGTTCAGCAATTTTGAGCGCCTGTTTGTATAGTCCAATAGCCTTGTCGGCATGTTCTATTTTCAGGTCAGAAATATAACTACGCTTCCAGCGACCTGCCAGCACACCGATAATATCGGACTCCGTTTTATATTTTTCAGATTGTTCTTTTAAAAAGGCTTTGGCGGCATCACGGTCGTCATAAACTTCCAGCGAAAAGGCATATTCAACTATCTCAGCAGGGCCAAGATTGTCTTTGTTTGCTTCCAGTTTTTCTTTGACCCGAGCAAAATCCCCCATTTGAACAGCCATATCTGCACTGTCCCATTCGCCTTGGTAAAATTCGGCTGCCGAAAGCAAAACCCTCCTCAGCACATAATAGGAATCGAGGTTTTCAGGAGTTGGCTTCACCATATCGACATGGTTGCCACTTACTGCCTTTTTGAACTTATCGTCAAATGGCCCTTGTGAGGAACGAGGTGGCACAAATTGGTCGAGATCGCCTGACACCGCCAAAAAATGGAATGGAAGGTCATTTGGGTAGGTACTTGACCAATCGCTCCGCAACGTTTTTATAAAATCACAATCGCTGCGCATATCTGCCACCTGGTTGTTCAACTGTTTGGCAATCCGCGCATTATCCAGGCCATTGCTTGGTGTACCATATAATGTTATAGAATGGATCAGATTAATATCTTGTCCCTGCTCCGCCATATCCAGCACCGCCCGCTGAGTAGCCAGCCCACCCATACTATGTGCCACTATGGCAATTTGACTGTATTTCGGTGCCAACCGGTCTATGAGCGTTGTCCTGAAGTGATTGGCGAGCATCTGTATCGAAGGGTTCGCCGCCCAAATTTCATTTATATCTGGTAGAATGCTGGTGTTGTACCCGTGGCTATAAATGTCCCAACCATCGATGCTTGGATCATTTTCCAAAAATTGCGGAAAACAGCCCCAGGTTTCAATCGGATCACCGCTAAATCCGTGGACAAAAACGACAGCAGCCTTGTTGTCCGATTTTTTAATTTCTATCAGGCTTGCTTTGTTTACGCCTTTGTACTTGTCAATAATCTTGTCTTTGTTGTCTTTCCAAATGGGGAGGAAGAATTTTCCGATGGTACTGAGGATCATACTATTGCTGGTTTTGTTATTAAAATATATGGTTCTTTGACAAATCCCGTGGAAACCCTCAAACCAAATGGTAAAAGGAAGCCAAAAGGTGACACCTTTTGGAAAGGTGTCACCTTTCACCCGCTATGAAAACTAAAATCACGGGATTTGTCAAAGTACCAAAAAAATAAATAGACGTTATTCGCAAATGTAATTATTTGTACGGCTTCGCACAAATAAGCCAGGAGCGACGCTTTTTAGAAAAGCGTCGCTCCTATCGTACAGACAAGCCATTACCAAGAAGAAAAAGGAAAAGACAATATTTGAAAAAAGAACAAATATCGTTGCATAACACATGTTTACAGAGGAAGACGCTTGCAAATCTGCCCAGCCATTGTACATTAGGGCTTCAAAAGATTACCGTAACCAGAAGTTGTACTTCTGGGGCAATTCCTCCCGGAAGTAGAATATCCTGTTATAGTTGACATTATAAAAATCAAAACTACCTATTCAAATGAGTAAAATTACCCTCCGCCTCGGCAAAGTGGATTCAGGTTCGATGCCTGCCGACAAATTGACTTTCTTGTCAGGCTACCACGCTACCATGTCCAAAGCACTACGTGAAAAGATGGCCTTCCGCGATGAAGGCGATGGCAGGTGGCGGAAGTTTGAAGAAGTGGCTGGGAATACGGTCAGTGAACTCCAACAGTTCTTGAAAGATGCTGGGTTCATGCCACGAGGAAATGTTGATGGCGTATTTGGATACATGACTCATTCTGGTGTGCGTTTGTTTCAAGAATATGTCAGGACGGTAGAAGGGGATGCCTCTATCGGTACACCAGATGGCATTGCCGGAAAAAATACCTTCCGACATATCGAAAATTGGAAAACTGCAAAAGCAGGAAAACCGGAATTCATTTGCAAATGGGGTCAATCCTCTCCCAACACTGGCAGCGAGGAATTTAAGCAATACCTCGCAGTGCTGCAAAAAGCCAAAGATTTATACGTGGCAGAATCGAACCCGATCCTAAAATTCATGGACAACATTTCTTTCGCCAGCGACACCAAAAAAATAACTGACTGGGATACAACGAATGAAACCATCCACTTGGTCGGCATTCGCCGCAACCAAGATAAAATTGCATTGAAACGGGGAAATGATGACTTGTTCATTTTACTAATAAATGGCATTGTCTTCAAGTTTTGGGGATCGACCGACCCCAGCCAAACAATGGCTTTCAATTTTGAAACAAAAAAAGGCCGCATGGACGAGGCTTTCCTCATTGAAGGCCAGCATGTGTACAAATTCGGCTGGCATAAAGTCAGCGATGGGAGGCGGGTGTACCGCGCTTTGAAGCCAGCGGATCGGGGCGTCCTGGTGTTTCGTGACCGCGATGACAACAACGCCCTAACCCCTGAAGACATGATGAAAGGCTTGGACAACGAACCCAACAATTCCATCAATATCCATTGGTCAGGAAAAGGGCATACCAATTATTCCGCTGGCTGCCAGGTAATCGCCGGGCGGAGCTACATCAACCCCGAAGGACAAATCGTTGACTGCTCGGCTTTTGCATCGCCGGGATATGGCGACCTGGCGAGGAGCAAGACCAGGGGTGCATATAATATGTTGACGGATCTCATCTTGAATTATGCCCCAGCCGGTGTGCATACCATTGTTTACACATTGGCCCGTGATGAGTCTTCTTTCCTTTCTGAGGATATTGATGAAACGACTATTGAGGATTGGATAGAGGGAATGAAAAATGTTTGAGGCTTTTTTCTTTGACAAATCCCATAAGCTTAGCGCAAATCGGATTACGGTGCAGCGCACCTAAACTGTCGTTCAATAAATTACACGAAAATTATAAAAGAGCTATCTTTTTAAACAAAAAAAGTATAGACTAAACCAATGCATGAAATTTAATTGTTTCGATATTAAACATAAAATCCATAATTTAATATCGCTTTATTAAAGGATTAATTAATAGCATAAAATTTAGTCACACCATAAATGGCAAAATAATAAACTTCAACCATTGAATAAATTAATTAATTTTTCAACCATTTTTATCAAACAATTCATTGGCACAATGCCGATGCATATTGAAGGTTATAAATTCATAAAAAAACATAGACCCTGGACGGGCATGGACAAGTATGGATGGGCAGCAAAATTATTATTGTTTGCAGCCATTTTATTGGGGATATTTTTATTTTGGGATGTATTTCTTTTGGCAAAAGACGCCGTGATTCATCCAGATGTGTCTGGCGCAAGCATCAGTTCTTTTTTCACTGATTTTTCCTTTGATAAATTTGATTGGATCCTGGGTGGCTCCAAAAAATATTTAGTCCTAATTGTTTTAGAAATTTTTACCTTCCACTTTATTCAAAGGACACTGGAAATTCAAATGGGAAGAGAACCAGAGAATACATTTAAAATATTTATTGCTGCAGAAAAAAGAATGATAAAGGTATCGATCATTGCTTATATCATGGAAATAATAACCATTACCATAGTTTCCACATTACTTGGATTAATTGGCCTTAAATCTACTTTGGGACAACCTTCTGAATATTTAATTCAATTTTATTTTCTCGGATTTATCATTATTGACAATTACCATGAATGCTTTAGACTGTCAATAAAAGAAAGTAGAAAAAAGGCAAAAGAGGTGATGGGAATAGCAGTCGCCATTGGTGGTGTGGCTTATTTTTTAATGTATATTCCCATTATTGGCGTGGTCGCTGCCACCATGATCGGAGCCGTCACAGCCACGTTGGCCATGCAGCGATTTTCACCGTTGGAGGTTGCGGAGGAGGAGGAACTCGTTTGAGAAATTGGAAATTGGAAATTAGAAATCTTCAGATCAAAATTCCTAATTTTTAATTCTCAATTCTCAATTCTCAATTAACCTTCCCATATTTCTTTTTTCTGTTCATCATCTGCACTGCCAATTCAATTCCGTAAGGTGTCAGCGGGTACATATTAAATACTTGCCTTAAAATGCTAACAGTCATGGAGCCTGACCAATATCGGTGGTCGAGCGGGTTCATCCAGGCAATGCGGGGGAATCGATTTTTTAATTCCCGCCAATCATTCATGCTCCGTTCGGAAAGTTCATAGGGGGCCATATCTGCGTCGCCGATAATAAATACACTGTAATTTTTATCGTTCAACATTATTTTATCCAATGATTCAAAACGGGAGCGTTGTGGGTCGGTAAAAGCGCCGCCATAAATAGTATTGTGATAATAATAGGTTTTTAAATCGTGCGCAAAACGGCGTGTCATTTTTGAAAAAAGTTTGGTCACGTTTTTAATATATGGCGACATGGACCAGCCTCCATTATCGATCAATAAAATGACCTGGACTTTTTGGTCTATTTTTTCTTTTTGGTGCGGGAGAAAAAGCCCTCCTTGCTTCACCCCTTCTTTTATTGTTTGTGGAATATCCAATTGCAGTTCCGCCGTTTCATCTTCGATGCCTTTGAGGAAAGAAAGTGCCACATCAATGTTATTGTCGTCCAGTGCTATTTTAGTGTCAACGGGGAAGAAGTTTTTATCACCAATTACTTTGCGGGCCATCTTCCCCCCACCTGCTCCGCCTACCCGGATGCCATTTTTGGCAGCACCGCTATTGCCATACGGCGAACTCCCATATTGGCCGATCCAATGATCGCCGCCGCGGTGTTTGCGTTGCTGTTGTTTGGCTACCTGCTCCATGCGTTTCAACAATTCTTCGAGGCTGAGATTGCTGTAATCAGCACCTTTCTCGACCCGTTCTGGCACTTCATCATCGGGACCTGGACTGTCTGGACGATTGGGATCATCTTGATTGAGGATGTCCTCTCCCGACAACATTTTTTTTATATCATAAGTGCTAACATGAACCTCATTCAGGAACTGGTCGATCAGTTCCCGCATATCTGGCGCATCCTCCTGGCGGAAATCCAACAGTTTCTTTTCTTTCCAGTTTTTGAATGCCTCCGAACGCAAAATTGCGCTATCCAACCCCTCCCCTATTTTTATATCTATATCGAGGAAATACTTGTAAAATGCTGTGGTGAAAGGCCCATATTCTTTTGGGCTGTTTGTCACGAGTCCTTTCAAAACCAAGTACAGGTCACCGAGGGTATTGACCAGCCCCTTTTCCATGCTCTTGCGCAATAGCATCAACGTGCGGACATCCGCTTTGAGTTTGTATTCCCGGAAATAGGCTGGCAGGCTTTGGAACATATTCTGAGTGATGATTTATGAATTAGCTGATGCTCAAAGGTGACACCTTTTTATTGTTCTCAGAAATTCGTGTAGGAAGTGCGGCTCAACATTCGTTTGGCCTTCTCCATGTCAGCTTGGGTTTTTATCAGAACGCCCATGCCTTCTTTGACATCAATTTTTTCGAGTGCTTTGGATTTTGAAAATGTTTGCAAATATTTCAACCAATTCAACAGTTCACGAGTGGAAGGGGATCTTTCAAGACCAAGGTTTCGGAGTTGGTAAAACAAACTGATGCTCTTGTCCACTAATTCTTCATCAACTTTTGGGAAATGTTTTCTCAAAATCTCTTCCATCATGTCCGGCTCTGGGAAACTGATGTAATGATAGATGCAGCGGCCTTTGAATGCGGTAGGCAGTTCCTGCTCCCGGTTACTGGTGATAACGATGGCTGGCATATCTTCCTCGCTCACTTCAATCTCTTTTCCCGATTCAGGTAAAATAAATTTCCGGTGACTCAGGGCAAAGAGCAGGTCGTTGGGAAATTCCCTCGGGGCTTTGTCTATTTCATCAATCAAAAGCACCGAGTTGGCGTGGCGGAATGCCTCAGCACCAGGCCCCAGGTTCACATAGTCGTCCAAGACTTCCGTGCTCCGGCCACCACTCTTGAGTGGTTCAAGCCCTTTCTCCATGCGTTGGGCGTTCAATACTTCGACCTGCGAATCCCTCAAGTATTTCACATGATCAAATTTAGCAACAAATTGTTCAACGGTGCTTTTTGAGCCGACAGGATAAATAAAAAGCTTGATCCCAAGGCTCTTTGCAAATTGAATCGGCAATTCTGTTTTTCCAGTGCCCGGCTCGCCTTCTATTAACAACGGCATGCCCAGTACCCGGGCCATGTGGAACGATTGTGCAAGTTCAGTATCGCAGAGGTATTGGTCGGAGCCCGTCCAGATTGAAGTTAATGCCATTTTTGAGTTTTTGAGTTTTTGAGGGTTTGAGAGTTTGAGAGTTTGAGTATGTGAGTTTCTGAGTTTTTGAGGGTTTGGAGATCTCCAACCCTCAGAAACTCACATACTCAGAAACTCACATACTCACATACTGATTCCCGCAAACCTAATACCCTAAATGCTTGAAATGGTAAAGTTGTTTAAGAAAAAAGGAAAGTGAGGGGAAAATCGGTATTTATGAAGAAAGAAAAAGAAGGGAAGGAACGGTTAAAAATCGTCATCGTCATCGTCGGCCAGCAGGTCTGATTCCAGGTCAAGAAGGCTGTCCCAGATAAGATCCAAAAGTTCATCCCGAATTTGCACGGAATGGAGGAATTCTTCCGTCTCTTCCTCACTCAAGTCAATGTCGAAAAGGTTGTTTAAATCAATTTTAGGTTTTTTCAATTCTCTCTGGCGCATTTCTTCTTCGAACAAAGATTCTTCTTCTTTGGTCATTTCCCGATATGGATCAAGGCCCTGCGAATCGACATATTCTTCCCACAGCTCAATATCGTGATTGGAGCTTTCTTCTGTATGCCGGCATTGGCAGTGGCCATCGTCCGGCTGGAAAGGACAAGTTTTTCCTTCTTGGTATTGGCAGATGTGGACATCTGCACCGTGGGCAGGATGGTAACAAATGGGTGTCCCTTCCATTTCCCTAACAAATGCGACATACTGTTTGCGGGCACTCAAGTTGGCAGGCATTTCCCAATGCAGGTCCCAGGCAGACCAGAGATCGCCGATAGATTCAACCAATTCGACCACTTGAAGATCGGTCAGCATATGAACTGGGGGAAAAGCTTCGGCAGGTAGGCAAATAAGGTCAACTATCTTAATCCATTTTGTTGGAATGAGGTCATCTTCACCATCCGAACAACTGAGAGACCAGTTTTCGTTGGGAGGCATAGGTGCCTGACCAATCAGGGATTCTATGTCATTGAGGAGGTATTGAAGATATTTTTCCATTTTACCGACAAGCGGAAATTAATTATAGCGGATTAAATGTAGTCAATAAAAACGTTCTGAGCACTTTTTTTTGAAATCTTTTATTTTATTGAGAGTCTTCATGAAAATTTGATTGTTGAAAATTGGGCATTCGTCCTTTTGAACTATCCTGATTGAGCAACGATACTTTTATATTTATGTCTTTTAAAAATGCTTTTAAAGTATGAAGTGGCAACTTGGTTAATTTGGATTAATTTTGTGGTCGCTTTAGGCAGATTAAACTAATAAATATTATAAAAATGAAATTCAAGACCTTTTCTATTTGCCTGCTGTTGCTGGCTTTTTTTACTCAAAACATTCATGCGCAAAACGAGGATACGAAAAAGCGCAAAATGACCATCACGACCAAAACTGTTGACGAGAACGGAAAAGAAACGATAACGACGATTGTAAGAGAGGGTGACGAGTTTAACGATGAAGATATTGACAAGTTGATTCAAAAACACCTTGGCGAGGGGGCAGAAATCAATGTAAATGTGGAAGTCGAAGGTGATGGGGAACATATCACGATCACGGAAACAAAGGGTGATAAATCCGAAAAACACATCACAATCATTAAGGATGGAAAAACAATCGAAATAGATGGCGATGATGATGGCGAAATGATTTTCATTTCCGAAGATGGCCAGATTACCGAAATCAAAAATGGCAAGGAAATCAAAGTCATCAAGAAAAAAGGGAAGAATGGAGAGGAAATTTTCATCAAAGAAATACACGGATCAGGCGATGACGATGGCGAAGAAATAATTATCATCACCAAAGATGGGGACTCCCACAAAGGCAAGAATAAAGAAATCAAAGTCATCAAGAAAAAAGGTGGAGACGGTGAAACTTACGAGATTAAAGTCGAAGGCAAAGATGGTCAGGAAATGATCTGGATCGAAAAAGATGGGACAGAAAAAGGAAAAGTGATCATCATCGAAGAAGTCACAGAAGAGACGGATGAAAATGGCAAGAAAATCAAAGTTGTGAAGAAGAAAAAGATAGTGAAAGAACAGTAATTGAAAATGGAGAATGGAGAATTGAAAATTATTGACCAGCAAATTTTCAATTCTCCATTTTCAATTACGCTCAATTCGTTTTTGTGAATTTTTCCGAGAGGGAAAACCGGTCGCTCCGCAAATTTAACAGATAAATCCCGTTGGCCACATTCCCTAATTCGATGCGCATTTGGTGGTGGCCTGATAGATGGAAATCCCCAGACAATACCCTCTTCACTACCCTGCCCTGTAAGTCCATCACCTCCAAATTTATTTTGTCAGCCGTTGCCAACGAGAAACCAATGGTGATTTCGTTTGAAGTCGGATTTGGGTAAACTGGGTACAATTTATCCTTGGTAAAATGCAGGTTCAAGTCATCCACTGCTGTTGGGTCATCTGACAACACAATGTCCTCATCCCCAGGCATATAGTTCACATAAACGAGTGGAAGGTAATACATTTCATCCTCCGTTCCCAGTCCCCAGCCTACCGTTTGAGGTGGGTTGTTTGGATTGTATGGGTTGTCAGAAGTATTGTCGTAAGTGGCATATGCATGGATTTTTGTACCCGGTGTCAGCACTTTGAACTGCTCAAAAAAGTACATATTCTGCCAGGTGAAATCCCAATCATAAATTTGGATCAAATTGGTGGTGTCGCCCTGCGGGGAGACTGAGATAACCGTCCAGTCTTTGCCAAGTAAATGAGCATGAGGGAAAATCCCGATGAGGCTCACTTTTGTCGGAACTGTGTAAATACCGTGGAAAGTTTTGACGGTCTCAGGTTGCATCAAAAATGGGCCGTTGGTGAGGGTGCTACCAAAAGGCAACATTATTTCCTGTTTCACGATCCGATCAATTGTTTCGCCAGGATCGGCAAAGAAAATATTGACCGTGGAAGAATCCGATTGGGTAGTGGCAATCGGTGCATAATGCATCTGCACCAATAGGTCGGAACCTGCTGGCATCGGTGCACCGATTCCCGTATAAAACTTCCTCGCCTTTGCCCCCGGCACATAAGCTTGTGGGAACTGCTCGGCTGACTGGACACCAAAATCACCAAAACTTGGAAAACCATATTCTGGTGTCTGGGCATCTTTTATTTGACCATTTCCTGTCTCATCCACTGCAAACAAGGAATGGTGAACGATGCCAGGGTTGCCAGGCCGCATTTCAATGGCTTTCACCATTTTATCCTCCGTTAACCCAGTAGGCAAAACGATAATCTGGTATTGATCTTCCAGGTCGCCCTCATGGATATAAGATTCTGCAAAGGACAGCACAAGATCAGGTGTGCCCACTTGCGAGCCAGTTGGGAAAACAGGCAAGTCAGGTTCAAGTGAAGGATTGCCTTGGGGCATTCCATCGGTCACCCATTCTTTTATCATTTGGATTTCATCGTCAGTCAGTCCACGCTCTCCCACAAAGGTGGAAAATTCCTTGTCAGCCAACCACGGCGGCATGTATTTAATGCTGGTCACATATTCGATCATGGAGCCCCAGGTTTTCACTTCATCATAATTGGTGAGCGCCATCGGCCCGATCTCTCCTGCCCGGTGGCAGACCGCACAGTTGTCATAAATGATAGGCGCAATGTGCTCACTATAAGTCACTTGCGACTGCATTTGAAAAGAGATAAGCAAGAAAAGAAAGAGGTTGAAAGTAAAATGCTTTTTCATCAGGTAATTCATTTATTGTTGGTTGCTAATTGTTCGTTGTTCGTTACTCATTATTCGTTGTCCTCCGCCGGTTTGCACATCGGTGCATTTTTCAAGTTGCCATCCAAGGGCGTGATAAAACAGCCCACCGCACTGGTCTTTTCGAGTGCGGCTGGTTTTTTATCTTTTAATGAAATGAGCACATCTTCCAATTCCGAAGTGGTGGTAATGGTGCGGCGTTTTCCCACGCGGAAAAAAGTATTGTCGATCCGACCTTGGTAAAGCACTTCCTTTTTGAGGTGGTCAAAGACGACAACTTCTGGCGTCACCTTCACCCCAAACTCGTCCATCTTATGCTGCAAGGCATCAATTTTCAAATCAAAACCCAATTTATATTTTTTTTTGAATACCGCCATCTTCTCAGAATTGGAAGATGGGTTTGGAAACAATCCAAGAAACCTTATTTCATCACTTGCATATTCCTTGTGGAGGCGTCGAATCAACAAAGTATATTGTTGGGAAATGATGCATTCCTCTCCGAGAAATAAGTAAACGGATATCCTTTCAGGTTTTGGGCTTTCCGATTTTACGTTCGGAAATGCCAACACTGGCAGCGCTAAAAGAAGGAAAAATGAAAAAAGTGTGATTCGGGTTTTCATAGAAACAGTCGGAAATTGCCCATAAAGGTAATAGAAAAATAAACAGGATGTAACAATACAAACTGGTGCGGTGACGTACCGTCACGCCTTAAATCTCCATACCGTCCACAACATCCAACCTCATCAAGGCATCTTTTTGAGGAACATCGCCCAACATAAAAGTATGTTCCCCCATTTTTTTGAAGCCAATGCGTTCGTAAAACCGGATGGCTTTTTCATTTTTTTTCCAAACACCCAACCAGATGAATTTAAGCTCTGCCTGTTTGGCTATTTCATAAGCCTTTTTCATCAACTTAAGCCCGATCCTATTGCCCTGGTATTTTTCCAGTACATATACCCTTTCCACTTCCAACGCAGCATTATCATTGAGATCGGACTGAGCTTCGCCAAAATTGACTTTGAGGTAGCCAACCGTATCCCCGTTTTGGCTTGCCAACCAAAATTGGCTGCCAGGCTGGTGCATCTCGTATCCCAATCTTTCTTTGTTAAATGCAGTATTAACATAGGATTTTATGTCAACTGGGTTATTCCTGCCAACATACGAATCATAGAATGTCTTGCTGCTGATTTTGGAAAGGGAGTCCAGGTCATCCGTCGCCGCCTGCCGAATAGTAATATGTGAATGGTCCATGATGCTCAGAAATTTGAGCGACAATGATAGGGATATTTTGGAAAATGGGTATCCTCCATTTTTGATGATTGGATTGTTTTCAAAGAGCTGTTAGCACCTGGAGTGCTAACAGCTCTAAATTATTACAATTCCACCTCACTCACCACTTCCACCCATTCGCCCGGCACCCGAGCATAAATATTTTCATCGTACATCGCCGAGCAATTCACTGCGGGAAGGTAATACCTGCCTGGATAAGCTGCATTCAGCCTGACCCGATAGGTTAACCGTTGGCTTCGCTTAATGTCAAAATAAGTGAACACCCGGTCGTCACGAATGTCCTGATATTCAGGTACGCTGGTATTGTTGAACTCATCAAAATTGTAAAGCCTCGCATTGAGGATTTCCCAGCCTGAAGGGAAGATTTGGGTCAATGCCATTTCATCAAAATCAATGGCCCGGCTGCCAGGGTGGAAAACCGAAACCTCAGCAATAAAATCAGTCCCTTGTGGAATGCTCGAAGGGTCAAGTTGCTGACCGTCGTTGTTGCGATAGGTCACGTTGATCTGGAGGTGGTTATTGGCTGCGGTTTCTTCTCCTGTCAAAGGTTGTCCGCTCATTATCAGGCGGGCAAACAAGACCCCATTTCCTGAATTTGTCACATTCAACGAGCGTCCACCTAACTCACTCGGTATTTCAATTTGCATGATCGGAGTGGTGCTCCCAGCATCAACTACCTGCCCGTTGGGCAACTGGTAGGTAAATTTGAACTCGTCGCCGACCCCGGAATTGCCCACGAATTTACCAATGGCGAGCAAAGCGAAAGCTGTCGTTTGGGTACTGTACCAAAAGCCATCACTCAGGCGTTCTGCAATGTCCCGCATATTTTCAGCGGCAGTAGTCATATCACCCAACAAGGTCTGGGTTTCGAGGATCATGGACTCGTCGCGCAGACTTGAGCCATACGTCCAGCCCCAATTATTATATGGAGCAACATTGACAGGGAGACCGTTCGCCAATTGCTGCCCGACTTCTTTTTTACCAGAAAGGGCATAAGCCGCAGCCAACCGCCAGCGGGCTTCATTGCTGAGATTATTCATTTCACGCAGGCGGTTCATCGCACCTTGCTCAGGTTTGTCGGCCAGCGCTAGTGTGTACAGACGGTATGCCTGATCGAGTTCTGTCCAACTGCGCTGGTTGCCTCGGTGGCCTGGGTCCCAACGGTTGGCAGTCGTTTTTTGGAATTTTACAAAACGGTCAATCATATTTTGCGGAACGGCATATCCTGCATTTTTTGCTTCCAACAGGAAATGCCCCGCATAATTGGTGCCCCAGGCATTATAGTCACGCCCGGGCCAATAAGTAAATCCACCAGCGGGCATTTGGAAATTCTTCAACCGGTTAATCGTCGCTTCCACATTATTGGAAACCTGTTCCTTTTGATCCTCGGTCAGTTCCATCAATTTTCCAACATACAGTTGCGGGAAGCCAGAAGAAGTGGTTTGTTCGATACAACCATGCGGATAGCGGAGCAGGTAATTGAGCCGCTCACCCAATTTCAAGGGCGGAATGTTTGACACTTCGAGCACCCCCGTATTTGTGCCCGGCGAGCCGACAGGAAGGATCTCTTGCGACCAGTTTTCTCCCTCCTGGAGCATGCCTGCATAGACATTGGTAACATATGGGTTGGGGTTGCGAACATCTATTTCTATCTCCTGGGAAGCCTTTTCGCCAGCACCACTGGCAGTGATTTTAAACTTGGCTATGCCAATCTGATCTCCAACTTTCAGGTCGAAATAGACCATTTCCTCACCAGGACTGCCGAATTGCAAATGTTTGGTTTTACCACCAGAAATATTAACCAAACCAGTGGTTTCGCTCAATTGCACATCCACGTCTTTCACTTTTTTGTCCATCGCAAATATGCTGACCGGCAAACGCAACGATTCACCTGGGCCGAGCACCCTCGGCAGTGTTGCCAAAGCCATGAGCGGTTTTTTAACGGGAACGATCTTTTCGATTTTGCCATAAGCGGCATCTTCGTTGGCAGCCACTAACATCACCCGCACGGCACCGACGTAGTTCGGCATTTTGAATGTATGCTTTTTCTTTCCACCATCTAAGTAAAATGGCCCAGCATGGAGCACCACAGGGACAAAACGGTTGGCATTTTTCCGCTCAGCGGGAGCATTTGTTTCGCCGTCGCCACCGATGCTGAGAATGCGCTCAAGGTCTCCGCCATAAGCCCCCAGTACATAATCGTACAAGTCCCAGGTTTTTACACCCAGCGCCTCACGGGCATAGAGCACGCTGTGTGGATCTGGTGTTTTGAAATTGGTCAGGCCGAGTAAGCCTTCATCCACCACGGCAATGGTATAAGCCATTGGCTCGTCGTTTTCTTCACGGACTTCAATGGTAAATTCTTGTTCTGGTTTTAGCTCGTCCAGCATTGCCATGGTTGGTTTCAGCACTGTTTCTGGGTCTTCGACATCTATTGGCAAAACACCATACATGCGAATGGGGAGATCATTGTTAGATTGGCCATGTGGCTGAATCAAACTGACATGTGCATAAACCGTGGGCGACATTTTGGCGGTAGCCTCAAATTCGAATTTGTTCTCGCCCTTCTTGGCTTTTTTCCAAAATGAATCAATGACTTTTGAACCCGTTTCGAGCGTGATGAGCACCCGTCCGGATTCTCCGGCTGGCACGGTGATTTCAATGTCGTCCCCCACTTCATATTTCTCTTTGGATGCCGTGAAACTCATCATTGCAGCCTCCTGCTTTTGGGCGATGCTGTTGCCATCGTCCCCATACCAAGGGTAACCAGCATAAAAGTAATCGCCCGAGCAATGGCCACTTTCGGTATCGCAGACCCTCACCAAATAGCGCCCCCAAGTATCAACACTTGCGTTCCAGGTTGCCTCCCCATCTTTGCCAGTCCGCAGGCTCGTGGTTTCCATGGCATTGAAATGGTTGCTGGAATTGTACTGAGTGGCACTGCCATCGTAACTATCCCACCACCAGCGCCACTCGACCCGGTAAAGGCCAATACTGAGGTTTTTATCGGATAGTGGATTGCCGTTTTCATCTAAACAAGAAAAACTGATCGAGCCATCTGTGCCGATGTCCAAACGCTTTTCGCCATATTTATTTTGAGGGATTTTCACCCCGGCATAAGAGGCATAAGGGCTGTATGGCATGGAGGTGGTCCAGAAACTGAAATCACCTCCTTTTTCAAATGCCCTGGCCCGGAAACTTGCTTTGAGCATTCCAGGGGCTTTGGTGTTTTTATCATAGAGGTTGGTGGTAAAACTGGCAGCACCGTTCTTGTCAGTTTGACCATCATAAATGACAACCGGTTCTGAATAAATGTACCTTGCAGGATCGTCAAATTCATACTCCTTGAATTTCGGAAATTCCGTATTCGTTTGCCGCAGCTCAGATTCCACGATGGTTTTCAAATCTTTCCCAGCCGCGCCGTGCAGCCAGTTTACCTGAATTTTCACATCGGTGGGTTCGTTTTGGGCAGAAAGGGTTTCGCTACCAAAATCAAGGTCAATTTTGAGGCGGTTTGGTTTTACGGTCTCTATTTTTATGCTTTTTGTGAAAACCGCCCCGCCCGCTTTCACCGTCGCCAGCCAATTGCCAGTTGGGTCGTCGGCATCGGTGCCGACAGGCAATGGGTAAAGGTTTTCGATGTTTTTGGTAGTCACCGTTTTGTACTGCAACTGCCCCCTCGAATCCACCAGTTCAAATGAGATCGGGTAATTCACCGGCAGCTTTGCCTCCTTGTCCTCTAAAATAAAATTCAGGAACAAACTGTCCCCTGGTCGCCAAACCCCACGGTCGCCGTATAGATAACCTTTCAAACCTTTTTGTGTCACGGCACCTGCCACATCAAAGCGGGAAAGTGACAGTGAATTGCCGTCGGCAGTTTTCAAATAACCGCGTTCTTCTTCTGTTTTAGCTATTATCAAAAATGGTTTTTTCGGTAAAACAACTTCTGCTATCCCATCGCCATTGGTCTCTCCTGTTCCGATCAATTGCTGCTGGAAATCGTAAAATTCGACTGTTGCCTGGCTCACTTCATTGGTCGTGCGCAAATCGGATACCGCCACGAACATGGGGTACTCGCGGTTGGCATCGGGGTTGCCACCTTTGGCTGTAATGCCCAAGTTGGAGGACAGTATATTTGACGAAACAAAATTGTCGTAATTGTAATAAGCAGAGTAACAAGGGTTTTCCCGGTGCTGCCAACGGAAGCCGCTGTAATAACCATCCATGCCATAATAATCGCCCCAAAAACTGCGTATTTCACCATTCTCGTCCAAATGGCTTCGCTGGCTAACTTCTTTTAGATTTTCTCCTTTTTTACGGTTATTGCAATGATAAACGGCGTATTCTGGGCGGAAGCCAATACGTACCTGGTAAATAGCATTTGGATCGGTCTCAAAGAGCTTGTTCAGGTCGAGTGCATATCTTGTCCAAGCAGATGAATTGGCATTCGGATTTAATCCCAAAAGCGGAACCATTTGCTGTCGGACGACCCGCCCCACCCTATTGAGTTCGTAGTCGTTGCTGCCATCGAGGTCGCTTGTTTGCAGGAACTGGAGAATGTTATTGTCATAAATTTTAAAAACTTCGACCTCCACTGCTTCCAAACTGATCGCTTCAAATGGCAGGATCAAGCCCTCCTCGGAGGAGGGTAAAATAACACCCCTCCCTACCAATCTGACCTGCGGCTTCTCCTGCTCGAAATTCAATTGCCAAATAGATGACTTGCCCATCCTTGCATCTTCGGTATTTCGAATACCAGTTCTCACTTCTATTGATTGCTCACCTGCCAAACGTCTCTGTGGATAGGCCAAAACGGTATTTCCATCTATGGTGAAATTGAAGCTTGTTCCACCATCCTGCAATTTTTCACCACGCACCGCGATCAAGCCATTCAAGTCTTGAGCAGGCAGCAATGGGTCAGAAAAATGCAATTGCACCAATTGGCTTTCGCCATCCACCGCTTTGGCAGACATAACTGTAAAATCGCCAAGAGCAGGTACTTGGACTTCCAATTTGCCTTCGTCGTCCACATCTATCTCATCACCATCCCAACTTACCGACAAGGTTGAGGCATCAACGCCACGGACAATATCTGAAGCAGTAAATTCATGCCGCGTACCGTCTCCATTGTGTTGCCAACTGATCGGCAATTCAGTGCGGCCTTGTTTCACCGTTAATATTTCCTCCACATCCTCTGCATCAGCACCATCATTGGTGTACAGCACTCCTTTCAAAAGTTGTTTTGTCAAATCACCAGGGTCAGCCGATTCTATGCCCAAAACCTCAACCGTGAGACCTTGACCCCGCACCAGGAAATCAAATTCAAAATATCTAGCTTCATCTGGCAGGTTGTCGAAAACTTCCCCAAGGTCAACCTTAGCAATGTAAGCTACGCCAGATTTCCATCCTTTTTTTGGAGTAAATAAAATAGTGTGGTCATCTTCCCAAATGGCCGATCCGCGAATGGAAGGTTGGAATTCAAGAATATCACCATCAGCTTCCTCACCGATTTTTTCTTCGCCAACTGCGACTCCGGCAAACCTTACCCGGACAACGTCATTTTTTGACAGAACGCCAGAGGTGTATGCATATACATAGCTTTTTACAGCGTCAGGAATTTCCTTTGCACGAACGGGTGGTTTTTTATCGCAAGAATTGAGTGTAAAAGAAAAAAGGAGGATAAGCAGGAGAATAGATTGGAAGTTGATTTTTATTTTCGGCATGGTTGGAATTGATATTAGGAATTGAGAAATTAGAAATTATATAAAATACCTTCTGAAGGAGGCGTCAAAAGCTCCAATCCCATATAGTGTAGTAGATTGATGGCTGTCGTCTCCAACTCTGGGATTTTGATGTTCCATTGTATGATTCTGGTTAATTTGCCCTAAATTAGGCAAGTTTGCAGGGGTTTTCAAATAGTACCAATTTTATGACCACATTTCTTCCTCTATTCCCGTTGCGTTTAGTTGCTTATCCAGGCGAAGAACTAAACTTACACATCTTTGAACCACGTTACAAACAACTTATCATTGAGTGCGAAGAAAGGGATATCACGTTTGGCCTCCCTGCTTTCCTTGATGACAAGGTTTCAGCGATTGGAACTGAACTCCAATTAACCTCTATTGAAAAAAAATACAAGAACGGCGAAATGGACGTCCGTACAAAAGGGAAAGGTATTTTTAAGATAAAAGAATTTATTAAGAATCTGGATGGCCGCCTTTATTCTGGCGCCGAAGTGGAGCGTATGGATATTGATTTAAACGGGGAATTTTTCAAATACGAGCAGATACTTGGTCAAATCACTGAACTATACGGCATCCTTAACATCCGAAAACCATTGCCCGAATTAAATGGCGAATTCAACACCTATAAGATCGGCCATCTCGTTGGTTTCAACATTGAACAAGAGTACGAAATGCTGACCATGCCAAATGAACGGCATCGCCAGGATTTCATGATCCAACATTTCGATAAATTGATCCCAACCGCCCGGGAAATGGAAGCTCTCCGAAAAAAAGTACAGATGAACGGACATTTTAAGAATGTGCTACCTCCTGAGATTAAAGACTGAAGTCCCTATTGCTTGTTTTGGAATATAACCCCTGTGAAGTATATTTGTAAAAAATAGTTGTTATGATAAATTGGAGAGATTACGTTGTGTCAAACAAAGAAGTTTTATTGGGCAAGCCAACTATAAAAAATACTCGCCTATCGGTTGAGTTTATCTTAAAATTGTACGCATCAGGATGGACAGAGCAACAGATACTTGAAAATTACCCCCGCCTTACGAGAGATTCCTTGAAAGCTGTTTTTGCATACGCTTATGAGTGCTTGCAGGATGGATTGCTTTTCCCGCTAGAATCCATGGCCGCCTGATGAAATTCCTTGCCAACGAAAATTTTCCCGCCGCAAGTGTGATGGCGCTTCGCTCACTTGATTATGATGTATCTTCAGTTGCCGAAGACGTCCCTTCTATTTCTGACGAGAAAGTAATGGAAATTGCTATTGCAGAAAACAGGACTATCATCACATTCGACCGTGACTATGGGGAATTGATCTTCAAACATGGCTATCGCCCTGCCGAAGGTGTAATTTATCTTCGCCTCGAACCCCTATATCCAGCATATCCCGCTGAGGTCATCCATAAACTTGTCCAATCAACAGATTTTCAATTCAGTGGTGCATTGACTGTGGTGGACGTAAACCGGGTCAGGCAAAAACGTTACAAATAAAAATATAAGGGGGATTTAAGAAATAGCATAATCCGTCTGAACAAAAACTATAATTAAGCATGGAAGCTTTTTTGACCTTTTTTGAAAACATGACCTCCATCCAAAAATTGGCGTGGGTATTTATTTGCCTAACTATCGGCTGGATATTGGAAGGTGGTTTTCCATTTGTAAAAATGAATTATCGCAAATGGAAACACGCTGGAGTAAATTTAATTTTTCTTGCCACTTCCATGTTGATAAATGTTCTTTTTGGATTAGCTACAGTTGGAATTTTCTTTTGGATTGGAACCAATAATTTTGGATTGTTGAATTTAATTGAATTGCCAATTTGGCTGGAGCTGCTGCTGGCAGTTATGTTCTTAGACCTTGTGGCTCAATATGTTGCCCATTATTTATTGCATACCTATAAATGGATGTGGAAATTCCACATGGTCCATCACAGTGATACTCATGTCGATGTAACGACCGGCACTCGCCATCATCCTGGAGATTATATTATTCGGGAACTATTTGCACTTATTGCCATATTCATTGGGGGCATTCCAGTAGCTTTTTATATTATATACCGCATCTCTTCCATCTTTTTCACTTACATGACCCATATAAATATGCGCTTTCCAAGATGGCTGGACAAAGCCATAAGTTATATTTTTATCTCACCCGATATGCACAAATTCCACCACCATTTTGAGCGGCCATGGACAGACTCAAATTTTGGTAATATTTTTTCTTTTTGGGATCGGATATTTGGCACACTGGTTTACGATGATCCGAATAAAATAAAATATGGGTTGGATGTTTTAGAACCGACTTTGGATGAAGATATAATGTACCAATTTAAAATTCCATTTGACGGAAAGATAAAAACGGATTATTAGGTGAGGAGTCAGGCTTGAGAGGTCAGGGTCAGGGGTCAGGGGTCCATAAAACAAGTCAATTGACGGGATAAAACAATTTACTAATAAAAGATTTTCCTACTTTATAATATTGCCAGTTATTTTCTGAATATCTCAACCGGTCGGCAATTATATACAACACAGACGGGTTGACGCCAAACCCTAAATGGCTTCCATACACTCGAACATTTTGATGGATTTTATCTTCTGTAATTTCCATGCAGACTTCCCAAGGAATTATACCATCCTCTTTGGAATAAATAGCAGTGGTTGGCACAGGAGCAGGATTTGGCAAATCAGCCAAAACATCCGCTCCTATTTCAGGTGTCCCTTCTTTTTCTTTTATCCTATTATATAACCACCTGGCATTATTGGGTTCAGTAGCACCATTGAAAGGTGAACCCATTGAGATAACTTGACTTATTTTATCTTTATTTTCTTTTGCTAATTGGCGGGCATAAACGCCACCCAAACTCCATCCAATCAAAGTCACTTTTTGATTGTGCTTTTTAAATAAAAAATCGATTTTTTCAGCAATAAATTCAAGGTCATCAAAATCTGCAAGATTCCTTCCCAGTCCCCAATCATAAGAGACATAGCCTAATTTGTTGATGAATTTCCTCATCTGCCCTGTGGAAAGGCCACTGCCCATAAAACCAGGAATGACAAGTACAGGGTGACCATCTCCCTCATTACCATATTTGTAAAAAAAACGAAAAACGAAACAGGAAATCATTTCCAATATCGCCCTCAACCCATCGGTGAGATGCAAAAACATTGAAGGTTTTTTTATCTTATTTTGGCGGTGCATTTATGAATAAAACTCAAGCTGCGATGAATTTAATTTTGGCAGACTCAATGTATATCGAATCCCCTGATTCGCTGTCATAGCCTGCTAACGGGCGAATCTGGGGATTCGCTATACATTCATCGCAATTTTAGTAATAAATTAAAAAAGCTGAGCACCTAAAACAAAGATGCCCAGCAATTAAATCGACAATTTATATAAATTAATTATTCGTAAATAATTTTCTGAAACGGGAAGCACTTTCTGTCAACTGCCCTTTCATTGTTTCCATGGTATCAAAAACAATATCCTGTTGCTTTTCAGCAATTTGCATGCTACCTTTTAAAGCTTTGGCAGCAATTTTTTGCCACTTCTCTCCATTTGAAAATACGCCGTCAACAATTTCTTCTGCAGTTTCCAATGTATATTGATTTACGTTTTTAGCAGTCTTTTTCGCGTTATTCATTTTTTCAGAGAAGTCGATATTTTCTATCGTTTCTTTGGCTGTTTTAGTTGCCGAGACTACCATTTCTTTTCCGCTTTCAGTTATGTCCCCCACAATTTTTTCAGTAATTTTCCAAACCTGAGCATTGACGCTGTTGGTCGTTTTTCGGATCATGTCCACGCTTTCCGTAAAATTGATTTTTTCACTAGCTTCTTTTACCGTTTTGGTCGCGATCAATTTCAATTCTTTTCCGTTTTCAACAATATCATCTACCACTTCTTCGGCTGTTTTATAGACCTCTTTGTTTACTGATTTAACGGTATCCTGTATTCTATCCATGTTGGTCAGATTTGATTTTTTCACGTTCTTTTTTACAGATTTATTTGCCATGATTATTTTATTTAATTATTATTTATTGGTTCGGTTTTATTAGTATGGGTTAGTTTTATTTTCCGCCTTTTAATTGAGATTGCAGCGTTTTCAGTTCTTCCATTTTTCCATCAGCGGCCAACTTTGCTTGTTGATTCCAAGTGCCAGGGTCGTGCATGAGATAACGCGAACCGGCTGCTTTCAAAATATTTTTCAGGTCTGCGATTTTAGCTGATTTCAATTGTTCAAAATTAAGGATGCCAGCCTTGTTCAGCAACTCTTCGATTTTTGGGCCGATCCCTTCTATTATTTTCAGATCATTTTTTGCAACGGTATTTTTCAGGACAGCCTCCTTTTTTATTGGAGTGGCTTTTACCTTTTTTGCTGAAACTTTCTTAGCCACAGTTTTAGAGGTTTTTTGGGTTGGGGTTGATGGTTTGTTGGATTTAATTGGTTCAGAGGAAAAAAGTTTTTTAAATCTATTGTTTCCAGTTGTATATTGGTCTTTGGCCATTTCAAGTCCGGTCAAAATCAAGTCCTGTTGTTTTCCGAAGAAAAAAGTTCCTTTTTTTAGTGTCTTAGCAAAAAGGTTCTGCCATTGTTTACCTGTCGCCAAGGTTTCTTCCACTATTTCATCAGAGGTGAGGAGCACACCGTCGTGAAGTGCTACTGCTTTTGATTTAAAAGTTTTACCAGTCGATTTATCCTTATTTTTCTTAACTGTTTTGGTTGCCATTTTTGAATTAGTTTATTGATTCAAATATTAATGGCACAAAGGTAGAGCTAGGCAGTTACAAATGAGTTACAGAGGTGAATGGTGAATGGTGAATGGTGAATGGTGAATGGTGAATGGTGAATGGTGAATGGTGAATGGTGAATGGTGAATGGTGAATGGTGAAGGGTGAATGGTGAATGGTGAATGGTGAA
>JAJCYI010000243.1 GCA_029263015.1 Saprospiraceae bacterium
TAAGTAGGTGAACTCAAATAATCGACACTTTTGGCGGCCTCTTTTTCCGCCATACTTTGTTAAAAAAAATGACCGTAGCTATGGCTATGCTAATTTTTTTTGCCTTGTCTGACGAAAAAATAACCTCGTCAAAAGTGTCGATTATTTAACTCCACCTACTTAGTATAAGTCAACGCCAACAGACAACCATTATCATTGAAAGTCTTGGCCAGGTCTGAATATTTCGCCAGCTCTCCAGATTCATCAGGGTAAAAATGCGTCTCCAATCTTGTCCTACCATCCTCATCATGTTCCCATAAATATTGGTGGTTTGGCTGCCAAATCTGCTCCAATGTGTCCCATTCAAGTAAAATTTCAGACGATGGTTGGCCATCTTTTCTGCGTTCGTAATAATAGGCTTTCAGGTTTTTCCACCGGCCTTCGTTCTTGTCCCATCGTTTGTAATTCCGTTCATTTTCCCAGCCATTCTCATCGTAAGAAATGAAGGTTCCCTTATAGTTCGTGTATGTACTATCGTGACTGAGTGATTGGAAAAGAATGCTGGAAACTTGAGGTTGGGCGAGAATGCCCACGATTGGCATGGTAAACACCAAGAGCAGAAAGGCAAAATTTTTAGTTTTCATCTCGAATAGCTTTTTAAATCTTTGAAGATCAAAGATAATGTGTAAAACAATCATTTTACATGATAATTTACATAATATGTTAAAACAATATTTAAAGAATCCCCTCCATTTTCTTTGCTGGTTTCCCAATCCCGCTATATTTGCCATTAGTTAAAATTATAATACAAGGCAATTAAATATTTGAATGAGATTGCCAATTTTTGCCGAATCGATTACCATGAACAGACATTACACAACTTACACGCACACACTTTCTATTAGAACCAGTCACACACTAATACACTGTTTTCCAACGATTTTTATCGCTAAGCTTTGTTCGATCAAGAGAATAGTCTATTGATGTTCAAATAGTTGTGAGCAAATGATTTGCCTGCGACGAAGTATCTCTTAACCGATAACACTCATCCCGTGAAGCGACTGGTTTACACTTATTGCCTGTATTGGCAATCTGTTTTGACTTTTGTTGAAACATTTAGAAAACAATCCTATTACGTCCGGTATTCGCCGGCCTTTATTTCAACCGACACCTATAGCCCGCTGCTAATTGCAGCCTATTTACTTCTGCCAAACTTAGTTGAAGGACAATGCACCGAACTGATCTGCAATCAGAATGTGGTGGTAAAACTCGATACTGATTGCGAAGGAGAAGCCAATCCATATTTCATGCTGGCCAATTACTGGTCTTGCACGGGCCCTGCCACCATGGAATATTTTGACTCGAATGGCTCGTCCATTCCTGGCAATGCACTGAATGGCAGCCACATCGGTCAGACTATCACCGTGCACATGACCCACGATTGGTCGGGGCATGACTGCTGGGGATCGGTCATCGTTTTGGATAAAAAGAAACCAAATATTGACATAGATCATGTCACGCTAAACTGCACGGAAGATACCAGCGTGCCAGCCGTTGGAGAGCCAACGGTGACGGACAACTGCAGCAATAATATTACCGTTTCACATCAAGATTCGATCATTGATTTTGGCTGCGGTTACACAGGATTTGCAGGTTATTTCGACCCAAGCAATTGGGCCGTTTGCTTAATAAACAATGGGGATGGTGGGGTAGATGTCACGGGAGCTCCTGATTCAATACTGGTTGAAGGGGCCAGTAATTCCTTGCAAAGCACAAGCCCGAAGTACATTACGAAGTACAAAATCGTAATACCCACGGAAGGCTTTATCAGCTTTGATTGGAGTAGTTTTGGGGGCTCCTCTTTTGACCCTGAAGGGTTCTACCTCACCATCAACAACTGGTGTATCCAACTCACCACCGATTCTATCCAAAGCGGCTCCTATACGACGGGGCTGCTCTACCCCGGCGATGTTTTATCTTTTGAACAGATCTCAGAAGGTGACGCCGATGCAGTCCACACGTTTGTATCCAATTTTCATTTCCACACCCTCGCTTGGAAAGTTGTCCACCGGGTTTGGACAGCCACCGACGAATATGGGAACACCCGCCACTACACCCAAGTCGTCACGCAGAACCGGGCACAAATCTCACAGGTCATTTTCCCACCTGACCGCGACGGAATCGCTGCTCCGATGCTTACTTGTGGAGCGATGGCCGATCTCTCCCAAACAGGCCAGCCTTTCATTGATGAAGATGGCGACCTGAACACCACTAGTGACCAATTTATACTCGACAATGGTGAATGTGCATTCAATGTGACCTATTCAGATCAAGTCATTGCAACCTGCGAAGGAAGTGAACTGGTTTTGAGAAAATGGAAAATTGTGGATGATTGTTCGAATGAAATTTTGGAACATACACAGATTATCAAGTTATTCGACACCACGCCCCCTGCCATCACTTGCCCTTCCGGCCAAGTCGTAAGCACCGATAATTTTGGCTGTTTCGGCAATGTCAATTTGCCACAAGCCGATGCCACTGATGATTGTTCCTCCTCCATTTCCATAACCCCAAATTGGAGTTACGGAAGTGGCTATGGCCCGTTCGGAAATATTGTACCTGGCACATACACAGTCACTTACGAAGCTACCGACGATTGCGGCAATACTTCTTCCTGTACTACTTTTGTTACCGTTGAAGATGAAATTGGCCCGACGGTAATCTGCGACGGGCAAACTACTGTTGCACTTGACAGCGATGGCAATGCGGTGGTTTATGCCAATGTGGTGGACGACGGCAGTTACGATTGGTGTTGCATTGAAAGTTTTGAAATAAAAAAAGAAGGCTCCC
The DNA here is from genome assembly GCA_029263015.1 of Saprospiraceae bacterium. Classification (GTDB taxonomy): domain Bacteria; phylum Bacteroidota; class Bacteroidia; order Chitinophagales; family Saprospiraceae; genus UBA6168. Next base: position 2,830 of record JAJCYI010000243.1, read on the forward strand.
CTGACACAGCATATGCCCTTACCCTACCCGTTGATTGCGACGCTGTTGGCGGAGTGGTCATGGTGACTTTAATGGTGACCGATTGCAACGGCAACCACAACACTTGCAATGTGGACGTGATCGTGCAAGACTTCCAGAAACCAGTCATTTTGGCACCAGCCGACCTAACCATAGATTGCACGGCTGACCTGAGCGACCTTTCTGTTTATGGCGTTCCGACCGTTTTTGACAATTGCAATTTTACCCTAAATGCAACTTATGATGAAAACTTCACCGGCTGCGGAGAAGGTGCAATTATTCGAACTTGGGTAGCTACCGACCCCAGCGGCAATGTCACTTCTGCCCAACAAACGCTCAACCTGGCTAACCTCGCCCCCTGGAACATGAACGGCGGGCAAATTGCCTGGCCTCCAGATTATATCGCTGATGGCTGCAACTTAAGCCTCGAACCTTTTGACCTGCCAGGACCTTTCGACGGGCCTATTCTGGTTGGGCAAAATGGCTGCGAGTCTGTTTCCGTGAACCACACCGACGATTACTTTTGGATCGCAGAACCTTCCTGTTACAAGATTTTCAGGAACTGGAAGATCATTGACTGGTGTCAGTACGAACCAAATTCAGGCAACTTGAACGGCATTTGGGAATACCTGCAAATTATCGAAGTGAATGACCTGGATGCTCCTCAGTTTGTCAACCCTCCGGGAAATATTTCTGTCCAAGTAAATGGCCCAATCGGCAATTGCGGCGGCGAGGTAAACCTGCCTCTTCCAGATGTAGACGATTGCAGCAACCACATCACCATCACAGCTTCTGGCGATCTGGGAAATGGTTTTAATTTCCAGAACGTGCCCGTTGGAATTTATGAAATGACTTATACTGCTAGCGATGGGTGTGGGAATTATTCCAATCACAGCCTCACTATTTCCGTGAGTGACGACCAGTCTCCAACGGCTCTTTGCCTTAATGGGCTGACGGTACAATTGGACGGCAATGGCGATGCAGCGGTAGCAGCAAATACCTTCGACAATGGTAGTTTCGACAATTGCAGCATTGACTTGGTATTTTCCTTTTCACCCGACCCAGCCGATGATACCACTATTTTCACCTGCGATGATGTCGGTCAAAACATGGTGCAGTTGTTTGTTTTTGATGATGGCCTGAACGTCGCTTCCTGCCAATCTTTCCTGATGGTGATCGATAATCCAACCGCTTGCCTTGCTCCAAACATTGTCATTTCTGGCCTTATTCAAAACCATAACAACGAAATGGTGGAGGGGGCAGAATTGTCATTAGTAGGTGCTCAAGATCCTTTTTCGATAACAGCCAATTCCGGAGAATTTGCTTTTGAAGACCTGCCTTCAGGAAACAACTACCAACTAACTGCCTCCAAATCAACAAATTACCTTAACGGCGTTTCTGCTTTCGACCTAGCCAAAATCAGTGAGCACATCCTTGGCATAAATGTATTTCAAGAGACTTGGCAATACATCGCTGCCGATGCCAACGGGAGCCATTCCATCACGGTTTCCGATATGGTCGCTATTCAGAACCTCATTTTACAGAATATAACCACTTACCCAAACGGCACGCCATCGTGGCAGTTCGTCCCTGACAGCCACACGTTTGCCAACCCATATCATCCCTGGCCTTTCCCCGCTTATATTTCCATGAACAACCTTTTAGGAGACTATTTAACTGCTGATTTTTTGGGGATCAAGGTCGGGGATGTATCGGGTAATGCGAATGCTAACAATTTTGGAGGTGAAGGTGAAACAGAGGACCGAAACGGCAGCTTGTTATTATTAGAAACCACAGATCGTGAAGTGCAGAGTGGTGAAATAATCAAGATGGTTTTTGATGTGCCTCCAGTCCTTGCCTGGCAACTCACCATGGAGTTTGACGCCTCGAAAATGGCTTTCTTGGATGTCAGTGAAGGAAATGTAGCATTTGGACTCTCCGAGCAAAATGAGGGTAAACTCACTGCCGTTTGGTATGGAAAAGGCCAGCCTGGATTCACCCTTTCTTTTTTAGCAAAAAAGCCATTTCGTTTGAGCGAAGTTTTATCGATCACTTCTACCAAAACGCCAGCCATTGCTTGGGATCTGGATGAAAATCCAATGGAGATTGCTATTGAGTTTACCCCACAAGTAACTGACAACCATGCACTTCAAATTTACCAAAATCGGCCTAACCCATTCTCTGACCAAACAACAATTGCATTCTATTTGCCTGAGAGCAATGAAGTGACATTCCGTTTTTTCGATACATCAGGAAGGTTGTTGGAAACAAAGGGAGGTTATTTTGAAATGGGTTATCAAGAATTGAAAATCAGGAAAGATGAGTTGCAGGTAATTGGGTTGGTATTTTATGAAATGCAAACGGAAAAAGGCTTGAAGGTGGGCAAAATGATCGTTCAATGAATTTATGAGTGATGAATTATGATTGATACCGTCCTATCAATTATCATTCATAATTCATCACTCACTTTATCTGCCAAAGTCATCCTGCACGCGCACGATGTCATCTTCATCGGAAGGGTTTGAGGCGTCGGTATGCTGCCAAATTTCTGCTAAAACACCCCAGCCATCAAGGCCGACAAGGCGGTGGCGTTCACCGCATTCCAACCTTACCAATTCACCCTTGTCCAATTTATGGACGATACCCTGATCGTCAGTGTGACTCGTGATAACACCTGCCACTCCCTCAAGCATCCGCCAAATTTCAGAACGCCGATGGTGGTATTGCCACGAAAGGCGCTTGCCAGGGGCGACCATCAATATTTTTGGACTGAGTTTTTCAAATCCCTCAAAATCCTCGATGTTAAGGCTGGGAAAATAGGCTTCAATAAACTTCGGCGACTGGCTTTCATCAATTACAAAAAAGCCGCCCCAAGGACGGTTTTCGTCCTGGCTCACGATGGTAAAGCCTTGTCCGATAAGTCTGTCGGCTGTTTTTTTGAATATGTCTTGGGAATGCATGGATGGCAATTTTGTGATTTTTATAAACAATGGCAATTATAAGCATTCAAGAAATAGATGTCAAACCATCAACGTTTCAGTCAATTTTTTACTAAACATATAAATCAAGCTATCAGAAAACTAAATGCCTGGAAGTACAACTTCCAGCTACGGCTGGCCATTTCCACTCCTATCCAAAAACTTCCTTCTTATCACAGCCTGTATCGTCGTCCAGAAATTGAGAAACTAACCAATTTTCAAAAATTCAAGAACTTGTTATCTCAAATCCTCAGAAACTCAAACCCTCATGTTATTAGAATGGAAAAATTTACAACCATAAAATCCGCCGCCGTCCCGCTCCCGATTGAGGACGTGGACACCGACCAAATCATTCCAGCCCGTTTCCTGAAAGCAACAACGCGGGAAGGGTTTGGTGACAACCTGTTTAGGGATTGGCGATACAGTAAACAACCACCACCAGAGGTGGTGGCTTTATTGAATCCCCTCAAAGGGGGTATTGCCATTCTGACGTGAGTGGTACATTCAAAACTAACTTGTACCATTACCCGTGTCGTTCACATCAAAGTATATCAGCAAATATTACTTTGTAATACGGCAAAGCCTAATAGACATGACCACCGTCATAGACGGTGGTTTTCTATGGGCTAATAAACACATTAACGTAGGCGTGACGGCTTTGGCCGTTGCGCTTTTTTTGTGCCCAATATTGAAAGTACATTTCCGCTCAGAGAATTTTCAAAAGCCTTGGATAATATGGCTTAACCTTACCCTTGGAGATCAAAATCGTGAAAGAAATTACCAATATGACATTGGCCGCACACAGAAAAACAAGCGCGTACAAAAGGAATCCATAACCACCCCAGCTCTCCAGTTTTGCCAATGCAAAAAGAACAAATACCCCGTAAATTATTACTGTCCAGATAATTTGAAAATTGAGAATATTAATGCCTTGTTCGTTCAGCGAAATTATTTTTTTCCTTTTGTTCAACCACATCAAAAGCGGAACGATAATATTGCCCAAAGGCAAAATAAAAAAGGACAGGACCGACAAATGAAGCACCACCAAATATTGCCTGTCTTCTTCTTTTCCATAAGTCAGGATTTCTTCTGCATCAATGTTGAGCGCATGGCAAAGATTGTTCAAAGTATGGCCTCTCGGTTCAGTTTCGCCTTTTTCGATGCGCTGCAATGTACGGGTATGGATATTGGCCCGATCTGCCAATTCTTCTTGTGTAAACCCTTTTTGTTTTCTTAAACCTGTCAATCTTTTTCCTAATAAATTCATGTTTTCGGTAGTTGTTTATTTTGTACAAAAATATAGTTTGGAAAACAATTTGGCCACGGTTTGGTTACGGCATTTTTACGGCATTCATGTCAAACATCTAATTATCAACCTATTATATATTATTTTAACTTCTGGTCATTATTATATTGTCGCAACAAAAATTATGACTGGTGCAATTATGTGTCAACAAACTCCAGATCAGCAACCGTTCTCGCTAAACTTGAGTTTGACATCACAACACATTAACGTGGGCGTGAAGGCTTTGGCCGTTGCGCTTTTTTTTTGCCCGATAAAATGGATTTTCAATTTTGAACCCTATTTTGCAGCCGATTGCCTCCAGGTTTATATTTCACTAATTTACTTTCAAATGAAAAAAACAATTTACATCTGTTTAATTGGCCTTTTTGGCTTTTCAATCACGCCATTTTCCCAAACACTGGAAATAACATATGATGCAAAAAGTGGCAACCTTAAATATATGCAAGGTGCTACACAAGTAACTGATCCAATAGTTAAAAAAGGCCAACCAGTCACATTGAAAGTTGAAAACTACAACAACTATCTCTATGATCTTGAAATCAAAGAATCGCACCAGGATTTCCACCTTGGAAGTGACAACAACTTGTTGGGGAATATGCAAGGATTTGGGTTCAGTCAATTATTGCAAGGGGGAGGAGAGAATCTTTCGGGAGCTTTTAAAATTGTACCAAATTTCCCCATTGATATGATTACTGGAGTGCCGGAAATTTTGGAATTAGGTGATTCTAAAAAGGAGCGACTGATAATTAAATTAAAAAGAGATGCAAAGGAAAAAATAGAAATACTCGAAGGCCTGCAAAGCGAAATGGTGGAATCTGAAATGGCTGTAGATCGATTCGAGAAAAATGAACAATTCAGGTCAATTGCCCTTGAGGAAGTAAAAAAAATAAAATACAACGCCCAGCTTTCCACTCCAAAAATCAAAGAGCATTCAGAAGCAATATTGTGTAAAGCCTTGAATATCACGCCTGGAAGTAATTGTTCAATATCAGATGTGTTGAAACAGGGTGAAAGGGATTTGGCAATAAAAGAGCTGATAAAAGATCAGGAGAGCCGCTTAAAAAAATACAATGATAATATTGAAAATTTAAAGCTCATCCAGACCGAACTCAGAAGTCTCGTACCTTCCAATGAATTGATAGACCTCTATTTTACTATGGAAAAAAAGATTGAAACAGCCCCTAAAGTGGCAAACCAATCAAATCAAATTACGGCGTCCTTGCAGTCTTTGCAATCCAAATATAAAGAACAGGACATCAATGCCATCATGGATATTTGGTATGAATATGAAGCCATACATTCCAATGATTTTTCAAAAACCTATAGTTCTCAAGCGGAAGGTGATATTATTGTTTTTGATCTAAAATTTAATCTCAAAGAGTCCGCTCCAGAAACCGATGCGGTACAGGCCATTCAATTGGCTCCAATCAAGATTCCTGTGTATGGCGGATTGAAAATGAATGCTAGTGTTGGAGTAAATTTTGGTCAATTCTTCGATCGACCAAAAACCTATTTTGTACGCGACTCTACGATAATAGGGCAAAATGGTGACAGTTTCCTGCCAATGATTACTTCCTTTATGCACTTTTATAGCCAGGGTCGAAGTGGGGTTTCTTTCGGTGGGTCTCTGGGGCTTGGCATACCAATCGGCGGAGGACAAGGTTGTATATAACAACTGAAAAGTCCCCCACTATAACAGTTGAAAAGGGTACCACTCAGAGCAAAGGTTAACAAAATAATTACAAATGTCAAAGAGGTATTATCCATCCTCATTTGGATGAACATACCTAGCTGATTTAACCCCGTAGGTGCCGCATTTTGCCGGAGGGGTTCCCTGTCCAGGGTTTTGGAGAAAAATTTTGCGGGGAAGGCGTGGGTGTGCGTGCAAAATTTTTCTCCAAAACCGCAGGCTTGTCCTTGACAGGGAACCCCTCCGGCAAGACCTTTATCGCAGAGGTTAAGGAAGCCCCCGTTGCTTTTGCAGCGACAAGCTCGTTGGCTCCGATGGATCCAGCCCCGGCTTGTCAAGGGTCCCGGATGTGGTTTGTTACAGGTTCCATTTTATTGTTTTTTCATCCATTTTTTAGTTTCCTTTACCCGGTATGAGTTGCCATTCATATTAATGAGGAAGGCTTTGTGGGCAAGCCGGTCTACCATGGCTGCGGTGAGGACGGGGTCTCCAAAAATTTCACTCCACCGGTCAAAAGACAGGTTGGTAGTTATAATAGTCGACTTCCTGCCTGCCCGCAGGGACAGATGGGTGAACAGTAGTTCAGAGGCTTCCTTGTCAAAGGAGATATAACCAAATTCGTCACAAATGACCAGGCCATATTTCTCGAACCGGTTCTCCAGGTTGCGCAGCATTTTTTCCGACCGGCTTTCCCGGATCAGGGTAATCAGCCTTGGTACGGTGACAAACAGCACCTTGTAGTTTTCCAGGCATGCCTGGATACCCAAACCAATAGCCAGGTGGGTTTTACCGGTACCGGGGTTGCCTGCCAGGACGATGTTTTGTCCTTCCTTTAGAAAGTCCAACCGCTTCAATATACCCAATTTCTGAGCTGCATCCGGGGGCAATTCTGCCTCTTCGAGGTCTTGTAAATACTTCTTGTAAGGAAAACCTGCCGTGCGGATGCGCTGTTTTTTACGGTTTTCCACCCGGGTGGCATATTCCTTTTCCACCAAATCCAGCAAATAGTTTTCATAGCTGCTGTTTTCCAGCGCTGCCTGAGCTGCGATTTGGGCAAAATCCCGACGGATGGTAGGCAGGCGCAGTTCTTTGGTGTACTGTACGATCCGGTCTTCTATGTTTTGTTTGTCGTTCATGGCCGGACCGGTTTTGTGGTGAAAGAACCGGGGGAAGGGACCAGAGCCGCTACTTGCCGCAACTGCTTTTCGGCCTGCTCTTCGATGATGCCGCGGCTTATCTTCGGTGCCGGTGCCTGGCATTCGCACAGCACCTTGATCTTGTCCAGGGTTATTTCCCTGCAACCCATGCGCAGTATTTTATGGATCACCCCTTCAAGTCCACCCATGCTCACATCCTGCTTCTTTTGATATTGTAGCAATTCAATGAACATCCGGTTTTGACCTTTGAAATACCTTTCATACAGCCGGCGTACCTGTTCATCGGCCTGTCTCCAGGCCACCGAGCCCGGCAAGGCCCCTGGTTTTCGCCGCAAGGTCTCCAGATAGTGTTCCAATTTGATATGCCAACTATACACAGAATACTGGCGTTCATGCTCACACAAACGCTCCCGGCCTTGACATACAACTATCTTTTCAGGGTACACTTTGGCTTCCAATACCTTGCCCACTAAATGATCGGGAACAGAGTAATGGTTATTTGCACAACACACCGTGGCATATTTATCCACCCGCACTGGAACACGAAGTGCACATTCCATCGCAACGGCAGGCAGCCCCGCCAGGTACTTTTTTTCTTCCTCCAACAAGGCTGCAGCATGCTGTTCCCTGCCTATTTGTACTTTCCTGTTTAAGCCCCCGCATACTTCCAATAAACGAGCATTGGCCCGGGTCAAACCTTCAAATTCATCACACCCACTAAAGGCTTTGCGACGTACATATTCTATGCTGCGTTCCACATGCCCTTTCTCATTGCCACTGTTTATATTGCAAAAACGAAATCCAAACTGGTAGTAGACGCTCATACTCAACAGGGCCTGGGTTGCTTCCTTCTCCGTCCGACCCACAAACCGTCGTACCGCCACCCGCATGTTGTCGTACACCAGCTGTTTATGAACCCCACCTACATGTTCGAAAAACCGGATGTGCGCCTGTTGAAAACTTTGGCTGTCCTGGCGGGCAAACAACAGCGCATAGCGGTAGTTGTTCCACGCACAGGTAAAAGCAGCCATCTGATAGGCCCGACGAACCCCGCCAATAACCAACTTCACTTCCCCCCAATCAAACTCGCACACAGACCCAGGTTCATAGCCTTGCTTGATGTAGGCTTCGTTTGCTCCCTGCTTCGACCGAATATTAAGTGCAGACCGTGGAATAGCTTATCTGGTAACCTCCTTCGCTAAGGGCCTCCCAGATATCTACCTTCTTCATCTGCTGCTTGTGCAGCCCATTTTGTCGCTTGATCCGGTTGGCCTCTAAATAGTTTTCGATCTTTTTCGATATCTCAGAACTTAGCCGGCGCCTGACACGGTTTTCAGTTTTATATTTTGGTGCCTCCACAACCGACTCGATGACCGTTGAAACCTCCTCTCCAGCTTCTCCTGCCAAACGCTGGCGGGCATCTTCATATCCTGTTAAGTATTTGCGTACCGTCTTACGACTTACCCCTATCTCCCGGGATATCTCCCGTTGGGATTTCCCTTCCCGGTAGTGCATTAATAGGATCTCTTGTTTGGTTACCATCTTTATCACGGTTTTATCATTTTGGAAAAATTCCAAAGATGATTTTTTGCCCCGTTTTTTGGTACCCTTTTCAACTGTTAGGTGGGGGAGTTTTCAATTGTTATATACAGACAAGGTTTTGAATCTACCTCTTTCTTTTTTGGACCCAGTCTGTTTTTTGGCCAATCAGACCGTTTTGTATTAAATATGGGAATCATGGGCGGCAAGGTTCAACAACTGGCAGCTGGATATATTGAGGGAGATCACTTTGATGGGGACTCTAATTTCATCCCTGTTCACTCTCCTTATGAATTGGGATTTTTTGTGGGGCTTTCGTTCAATTTGAAGTAGTGAGTTCATAAAAAACTATCGGTAAATATGACAACTAAGGGTTTGCGCAAGGTTCAGTAGCAATTTGTAAATCTGTTTCTTTCAAACTCCATATTGCGCTTCTTTTTTTACCAAATATTTAATTTTTCTATCATTTTTAATTCATAATATCTAAATTAGCGTAAATTTAGAGAGTATGATAGCCAGATTACCGGAAAAAAAAATAATTGAGCGCTTGCAAAATTCCGCTAAGATCATTGTCCTATATGGCAGCAGACAAGTGGGCAAAACGACCTTGGTCAACAACCTGCTGAAAAGTACATCATATAAAACATTGATTATAAATGCAGATAACCGTGAATACGCGGATGTCCTTTCTAGTCGGGAATTAGGGAAATTGAAGCGCCTGGTCAGAGGCTATGAACTCGTTTTTATTGATGAGGCACAGCGCATCCACGACATAGGGATCAACCTCAAAATCCTGCATGATCAAATCCCAGAAGTTAGAATTATTGCCACAGGCTCTTCGTCCTTTGAATTAGCAAATGTGACCAAAGAGGCACTTACAGGGCGGACCTGGACTTTTACGCTATACCCCATTTCCCTAGCTGAAATTAAAAGGGACGACAATTTATTTGAGCTGGACAACAGATTGGAAGAATTCCTGATTTTTGGAATGTATCCCGAAGTGTTTTCTTATAAAACCAAACAGGATAAGATACTGTATCTTAAAGAGTTGAGCTCTTCTTACCTCTATAAAGACATCTTGGAACTCGGTGATGTACGAAACGCCAAGGCCATATACGATTTGCTGCGCCTGCTGGCGTACCAGATCGGCTCGACGATTTCACTCAACGAACTGGGTAGGCAACTGGGCATGAGCAAAGAAACCGTTGCCCGGTATATTGACCTGCTCGAAAAAGCCTTTGTGCTGTTCCGGCTTTCTGGCTATAGCCGCAACCTCCGAAAGGAGATTGTGAAACAGGACAAAATTTATTTTTATGACCTCGGCGTAAGAAATGCTGTAATTGATAATTTTAATAACCTGCCTCTCCGCAACGATACTGGGCATTTATGGGAAAATTTCATTTTGTCCGAACGCATAAAATACAACGCCTATAAAGGCTTGTTTGCCAACCGTTATTTTTGGAGGACATATACAGGTGCTGAATTGGATTATGTTGAAGAAACGGGAGGGAAATTATATGGCTACGAATTTAAATGGGGAAAGAAAGTCGCCAAAGCACCGAAAACCTGGTTGAACGTTTACCCAGAATCTGAGTTCAAGTGTATAAATAGGAACAACTATTTTGATTTTTTGCTCACCTAAAATTTCTCTGGCCACCATATCAAATCCAAAAATTGATCCCTCTTTTATTTACAAATTTGAACTTGAATTCCAATTCTATAAAAAAAAAGAGGGCGGCAAAACGCCGCCCAAATCGGTTTGTGGAATAGCCTCTCTGACTATTACAAGTTTAGTTATACAACTATATAGGGCCGTACAGACCTATATCGTTCGGCAAAAGCCAAGCTTGTGTAAGTTGTGGTAAATTAGAATGGGAACTAAAGGTGGGATTATAGTCGGTTTCTCTTTTTTAGAGAAGAAGCCGCTAAGGTATAAACTCTTTCATATTGCACAAAAATTTGATAAGAAAAATAAGAAGAAATCCATTTCTGCGTTCCCCGCAATCAGATGCCGAATAGTTTTTACATTTGCCCGTCCTAAGTTGGTTTACTAATCACTTAATCACTAATCACTGTTCACTATAACAAATGACCTACGACAATTTCACCCTCAAAGCGCAAGATGCCATCATGAAAGCCCAGCAGATTGCTGCGGAATTGAGCCAACAAAACGTGGACTCCCCGCATCTGATCGAGGGCATCCTTAAAACGGACGAGCATGTCGCCACTTTCCTGCTGGAAAAATGCAACGTCAGCATGGCCATGTTGGCACGCAGGGTGGAAGAGAATATCAAACAGACGCCGAAAGTGTCTGGCTCAGAAAAACAATACTTGACCCCTGAAGCCAACAAAGCACTTGCACGGGCCAAAAAGATGATGCCTGAATTCGGCGACCAGTACATCAGCATCGAACTCATGCTCCTGGGGATTTTACAGGGTAAAGACAAAGGTGGGAAGTTACTGCAAATGCTCGGCGCAACGGAAGAGGCAATGAAACAAGCCATCACTGATCTCCGCAAAGGGGAAAAAGTGACTGACCAGAGCAGCGATGAATCATTCAATGCCCTTAAAAAATACGCCGTCAACCTGAACGACCAGGCTGAAGAGGGCAAGCTGGATCCAATTATTGGGCGTGACGATGAAATTCGGCGGGTGCTGCATATTTTATCGAGGAGAAAAAAAAACAACCCCATTTTGGTGGGTGAATCTGGAGTCGGAAAAACCGCTATTGTGGAAGGCATCGCCTGGCGGATCGTTAAGCAGGATATTCCCGAAAACCTGCGTACCAAAAAGATTTACACCCTCGACATCGCTGCACTTATTGCAGGAGCCAAATTCAAAGGCGATTTTGAAGAACGCCTCAAAGCGGTAATCAAACAGGTGCAAAAAGCGGCTGGGGAAATCATACTTTTTATTGACGAAATCCACAACCTCGTCGGGGCCGGCGGCGGCAACGGGGCGATGGATGCTGCTAATATCCTCAAACCGGCCCTTGCCCGTGGTGAACTCCGCACGATTGGAGCGACTACGCTCGACGAATTCCAAAAACATTTTGAAAAAGACCAGGCACTCGTGCGTCGCTTCCAAAAAGTGCTGATCGAAGAACCCAATTTGGAAGATACCGTTTCCATCCTGCGGGGCATTCAGGAGAAATACGAGATGTACCATAAAATTGACATTCGCGACGATGCACTCGTTGCTGCAGCCGAGTTGTCCGACCGATACATTTCTGATCGTTCTTTGCCTGACAAGGCCATCGACCTCATTGACGAAGCCGCTGCCAAACTCCGCCTCGAACTCGATAGTGTGCCGGAAGAAGTAGATGAATGGGACCGCAAAGTGCGCCAACTTGAAATAGAAAGGGAAGCACTCAAACGGGAAAACATTTCTGACAAGGTCAAAAAACACGACCACCTCATCGCCAATGCCCGGGAGAAAAGGGACAGCATCCGAGCCAGTTGGAAGAACGAAAAAGAGATCGTTGACCAGATACAAGAAATCAAGAAAAAGATAGAAGAATTTGAAATGGAGGCAGAAAAGGCCGAACGCAACAGTGAGTTGGAACAGGTAGCCAAAATTCGCTATGGTGACTTGCCAAAACTCCAAAAAGAACTCAATGGCATCGAGCAAAAATTGGAAAAACTGCCAGAAGAAAACCGTTTCACCAATGATGTCGTGACTGCCGATGACATTGCTGAAACCGTCGCTCGGTGGACGGGGATCCCCGTTTCAAAAATGATGCAGAGCGAAAAAGAAAAATTGCTCAATCTGGAAGACACTCTGCACGAGCGGCTCATCGGCCAAAACCAAGCGGTGAAAGCTGTGTCAGATGCTGTGCGCCGCAGCCGGGCTGGGTTGCAGGACGAAAACAAACCCATCGGTTCGTTCATCTTCCTCGGCCCGACGGGGGTCGGGAAAACGGAACTGGCAAAGGCGCTGGCCGAATCCATTTTCAATGATGAAAACTCCATTGTCAGGATTGATATGAGCGAGTTCCAGGAAAAACACAACGTGAGCCGATTGGTCGGAGCGCCTCCGGGCTATATTGGCTACGACGAGGGCGGCCAACTGACCGAGGCCGTGCGACGTAAACCTTACTCGATCATCCTTTTGGATGAAATAGAAAAGGCACATCCCGATACGTTCAACATCCTCCTCCAAGTGCTCGATGATGGTAGGTTGACCGATAACAAAGGCCGGGTCGCCAATTTCAAAAACACCATCATTATCATGACCTCCAATCTGGCTGCTGATAAAATCCTCGAAAATTTTGAAGACCTCGAAGCCGTTGGCGACGAACACAGAACAGACATTATCAACACGACCCGCGATGAAGTGATGGACACGTTGAAAGATGAATTCCGTCCAGAGTTTCTAAACCGCATCGACGAAGTCATCATGTTCTTGCCGTTGACCAAAGAAGAAATTGGGGAAATCCTTTTATTGCTTTTGAAAAAAGTAGAAAAAATGCTTGGCCGCCAACGCCTCACCATCCAACTCACCCGCAAGGCGCTCGTCCACCTTGGCGATGCTGGTTACGACCCCCAATTTGGTGCCCGCCCCATGAAACGGGCCTTGCAGGACATCCTGATCGACGACATGTCCAGGCATTTGCTTGCTGGCACATTTGCCGCAGGCGATACCGTTTATGTGGATGAGAAAAATGATGCTTTGACATTTAGCAGTAAAGCAAACAAAAATGCCAAAACGGTTAAAGAATGGCGGGCAGCTGTGATAAAGGCCAATCCGGTAGTTGCGCTAAAAAAGAATACAAGAAGCCGTGGCAAAAGCAAGCGGGAGAAGCAAATGGACGATTTGAAAAAGGCGACAAAGGATTTGAATGAGGCGGTGAAGGAAGTGAAGAAGGATGAGTAGTTTGTACTCCCAAGCTGGGAGTTTGGACGTACATTCGTCATCAAACTAAGTTGCGAGGTAAAAGGAAAATCAGCGTGAGAGAAATATCTTTCTCAAGCTGGCGCATCGTCTGAGTCCTGTGCCACCCGCAAGCCAGGCCACAGGATACAATCCTGAGCCAACAGGTGTTTTAAGTTGCTACAGATTAGAAGTTGGATTTCTAATTTGCAAATATGATGGTATTTTATTGATCAAAAATTTTGGCGCATCGAATGTAGTGCCAATCCCCAGATTCGTACATATATCCTGTGCCTTTTTATAAACAGGACACAGTCACATATCGACTTAAATGACCGATCCAATCATCGGAAGACTAATGGATACCGGACTCATCCTGCGCCAGCAGGAGGATATTCCAGACCACAAGCCGAAGGCTAAACAATTGGTGGGTGGCAAAGAAATAAATAAAAAAGTTGAATTAACCTACTTTGAGAACTGTCCCGACCTTCCGGTTGAAGGATCTGGTTTTTTTTGTGAGAATCTGTCAAACTTAGTTAATTTGTGCATTCCTAAGATTCAAAATACACCTTTGCACCAACACCTTAATGCCACGCCCAAATCCATTCAAGTTAATACTGTTGTTTAGTTTTCAACATATGCTGCTGTGCGCCCAACCGCTCCGCATGGATGTGCAGATGCTCAATGACCTATCCACTTCACAACGTCATTCTTATATCCATAGTCTCCAATTAGAATTACTGGACTCTGTTAATTTTATTTCTGTTTACAACCAACTTTCGAGCTTTGCGGAGGAAAAGAAAGATTGGATGATGCTATGGGACTTACACTATTACTTTTTTCTTCAAAGGGTCGAATTGAAAACTACCCCGCAAGAAAACATTGACCTACTAACCAAATTAGAAAAAACTGCCTCTGGTCAGGGTTTCGACGTTGGTAAAATCATCGCCCAGCATTACCTTTTTTTTGAAAAATATTACAACGGGCAAGTGCCGCTTGGTCTGCTTTATACCAACATTTTGCAGGAAACCGAACAAATGCGAGAGGTGGGTTTTGAGAATTTTATAGATTATGACATTGATAGGCTGCTCTACCACAATGCCAAGTTGATATACGAGTTGGATGACTTGGAAAAAGCGCTGCAATATTTTCAATTGGCAGAACAGTACACCCGACCGACGGAAAGGAACGGACAGGCTTATATCCTTGTACTGAACCATCTGCAGAGCATTTACCAAAAACGAGGGGACTTTCAAAAAGGCATTGAATATGCAAAAAAAATACTCCACTTCGTTCAGCATCCACCGGCCGTTGACTCTGCCCAACTGAAATTTTATCACCAATGGGAAGGACTGTCCTCTATCGACATTGCAAACATGCTGGTCGGTCAGGGGAAAATTGCAGAGAGCAAACCATACGCCCAAAACGGCTATGAACTGTCCAGGGCCAATGACTCCAACAACCGTTTCGCAATGCGTTTGGAATATGATGCCCTGCAATCGCTCGTCCCAACAAAATTGGGGCTGGGTGAATTAAAGGAAGCAGAACCCCTGCTTGACCGTCTCGACGAGCTGCACCAGGCCATCGGAGGGGAATACGAAAACTATTTCAACAATATCGAATACTTCGAGTGCCGGGCCCAGTTCCACGAAATGAAAGGCGAATTCGCCGAGGCCATGCGCTACACCAAGTTGGCCAAACCCTTACAGGACAGCCTCGACCGCCGCAATGATGCCCGTCATTTAGAGCAACTGACGCAGCGTTTGAAAGTTGAAAAGTACACGGAGAAAATCCGCCTCGTGGAGCAGGAGCGAGAACTGCAAAAGCGGCTGCGCGACACAGCTTTCGTTATCCTTGCCCTTGTACTTTTGTTGGCTTTTGGGTGGTTTCATCGACAGCGGTACCTGCGGCACCAACAAAAGGCCGAACTGGAAGCGGCAAAAAACGGGCTGGCGGAAATGACTCAAAGTTTTCGGGAAAAATCGGCGATGGCTGAAAACCTTCGATTAGAAATGGAGAAGCTCGCCCGCTCCGGCCAGCACAGCAAGTACCTCGAAGAACTCACCAACAGCACCATCCTCACCGAAGATGACTGGCTACATTTTCGCCAGGGTTTTGAAAAAGCACACCCCGGCTTTATCAGTGAACAACTTACCCAATACCCCGACCTCACTCCCGCCGAACTACGTCACCTTATACTCGAAAAACTCCAACTCAGCACCCATGAAATGGCTAACATGCTGGGCGTGTCCGACAGCGCCGTTCGGAAAACGAGGGCGAGGGTGCGAAAGAAGATGATGAGTTGACAACTCCAGATTCAATGGAGGCTATTTGACTAATTAATTGATTTTCACTTATTTACAAATATATATATTTCAATGTCCCGTTTTTGTCCCGCCTTATTCCTTGCTTTTTTATAGTTTTTCCCCCTTATTCGTATTATGAATCGTAGTGATGTCATAATTGAAGACCAGAAAACAAGATCCAGCAAAAGAAATAGATCTGCTAATTGGAAATGGACACTGCTCCATTGGTTCGCATGGGTACTTTTCGCGGCCTCCCTGTTCTATGGACTGCACAGGTATTTTGAATACCGAGAACAAGTTCTGGACAAGCGATTGGAGCAGCTTTCGGGGAAAACAGTAAAAAATATTGGCTGCATACATTATTCTATAAAACTATCTACAGCATGATTCCAACCGAATTGAAAACCTTCTACCCCTTGACCATCATGAGCAATGGGGGCGATGTGAATTTTAGCAGCGTGGTGGTGAACGGGAAGCCTATTCCCCAAACAAAAGCTATCTCTCCTTTCATGGGTGTGGCATTCATCATGGCAAATAGCGATGATGAACCAGTCGTGACCTTTTATAAAATTATCCCTCAGTCCGCCAATGGTTTTACGGAAGAACATTTTCTGAAATACACAAAAGAAATGGCCATACCCGGCCAATCTTACCGGGGCATTTTTTTGGTCTGGACCCAGGGATTAGATGCCAAAAGCTGGGGTAAGACCGACCCAGAAACTATTGCTTGGTTGAAATCCATTGGGGCCGGACCGGAATTCCAAGACATCGAACAAAAAATAACACAACTGCCCACTTGTGTTGGAGATGCATCCTATTCCCTCGCATCAGTGGTAAAAATAGAAAAGGATGGCAAAGTGACGGGGCTAGACACTTCGTTCGAGGTGGCCGACTCTGGATATTATCCAAATGCCGGACTGTCCCTTTCATTGGTGCCAATTGATGTGAATAAAAAAACTTTATTCGAATTGCGGGAACTTGATTGAGGAGTATGTGTCGGACACCTTCAAGGTGTCCGACACATACTCCATATTTTTCAAAACATTGAATAAAAAAAATTAACCATGTCAGGAATAACCACTAATTATAAAACACCCTTTACCATCATTTCCAATTCAAGCAAATCAATTGGCCCTCAATCTGGGATGAACTGTTTTTCAGAGGAAGGCGGCGGTGTGTTTGCAGAAAAAGGTCAAGGCTTTTATGCCGGATATGCTGATTACGACAAAGACAACCTAACCTCTGAAATAAAATACCTAAGAGTGGGTGAAGAAAGAAGGAAACACCCTGACCAACTCCTCTCCGATACAATTACAAAAAAGGTATTTCGCTATGGAAAAGAGGTCGATGGGCGACCCTTCATCTTCGTGTTTTTTACCCATGTATTGACCACCATGGATTGGCTCAATGTTGACGACAAAATGACTTCGGTTATTGAAAAATTGGGCGGCGGTCCCAAGTGGTATGACCTCAATCAAAAATGCGTTTACCGGGGGTCAAGTGTGTTGTTCCACATCAGCTATGCGATGGTTTCACTGGTCAAGATGACAACTGACAATGCTGATTTTAAAGCGATTACTGCTTATGAAAGTGCGGATTTAGGTGCTTACTCCCAAGCAGGGCTTTCGCTCAATGTCAACCTTGAATGGCTGACCACGGCCAACCCCGAAGCGAGTGTGATAAAGCATTTTGAATTGAAGGATTTCAATTGAATTTTCAAATTTTCAGAGTTGACAAATTTTCAAAAGTTGTCAACCCTCTGGCGATTAAATAAACCTGAAAAAAAATCATCACCGATGAATACCACAGCCCAATTTGATTATCTGACCATTAGAAGTGGATATAATGGTTTTTCGGAATTGCTACTTAATGGCGACCCTATCCAAGAAGGCGTAAATAGCTATTTCGGCTTGGCTGCTTTCATCAATGCACAAAATGCCTCGACAAAAAAATACGTTGCCAAAAAATTGTTCAGCAAAACTTACAAATTATTCGCTCCCGATATGTTGGCCAATATGAGTAATGACTTGCAGAACGAAATCATTACTCCTGCAAAGACTGCTGGCCGCGTCCCCGTTGTGGTCGTTTGGAGCAACCACATGGGGGGAGGAACATGGGACTCTTCGCCAGATTTTACAGCGTTTTTGAAAAAAATAGGCGCAGGGCCAAAGCTGGCGGACATCAATCAAAAAGTTACCCAATTGGGTTCGGGCGACATGTTGGGCATCGGTTACATTTTGGTAGCGAAATATGATGGTGAAAAACATTACGAAGTATTTGAAACGTCCGACATCAACCACCAGCCCAGTGCTTCCCTGTCCCTGCAAATGGCTCAGGTGCCGGTTGAGCTAACGGATGGTACAAAAAATAGCTTTATCGCATTGCGTGACGACTTGACTTGACCATTTAAAAATTGACCTTTCTAAAGTTGTCAACTTTAGAAACCCATATTTCAAACAAATGCCAAATGCCCGTATAAAAATATATGCCATCAGCTACAACGTAGCGCACACCGGTTTCACACGGGTGATGCACAGCATATTGTCCCATCTGGACAGTCGGCAATTTGAGGTGCATTACCTTGGTATTGGTGGTGGAAAGGCGATGTACGGGCAGCAGGACAACGTGAAAATATACCCCCATGACCCTAGAAAAGAAGGAGACGTTTTCCGCTCTTACCTTGCCAAAGACCTGATGGAAAAAGACCCGCCGGACATCCTTTTTGTCATCAACGATTTGTGGATGTTCAAGCCTTATGACCGCATTTTGAGGCAGTTCAGGGAGCGCACCAAATTCGTGACCTACACCCCATTTGACGGCACGTTGGAAGACCCTTCGTACTTGAGGTTTTTTGAAAAAAACGACTCCTTCGTCACCTATACCAAGTTCGGAAGACGTGAAACGGAAAAGGGTTTGAAAGAACTCCGGCTGGCAGGGAAAATAAGTGATTTTCCATCCATTGCTACCATACCGCATGGGGTGGACAGGCAGCGATTTTTCCCAAAATATGGAAAGCCTGATGAGGCAAATTGGACGGCAGGGCGGAAAACGGCCAAACGAAAAGTATTCGGCCCCGAACTGGCTGCCACAGATTCCTTCATCGTGCTGAACGCCAACCGACCGACCCCCCGCAAGCGCATGGACTTGACCATTGAAGGCTTCACCCGTTTTGCCGGAGGCAAGCCAAAAAATGTAAAACTCTGTCTCCACCATGCCCTGCTCATGCCGGAGGAAAAAAAGGAAATAGAAGCACTGGTAAATAAATGGAAAATCAATGACCGCCTGATTTGGAGTACTGTCAATCACCCCGAAGAACACTTCTCCGATGCCCAACTTAACGAACTGTACAATGCCTGCGACGTCGGCATCAACACTTCGCAGGGCGAAGGATGGGGCATGATTGCTTTTGAACATGCTGCCACGGGCGCTGCCCAAATCGTACCTAGCCACAGTGCCTGTGGGGAATTGTGGAGCAGCTCGGCGCTGGTACTGCCTACAGCAAAAAAAAGGCAAGAGCCACCGCACCCAATGGCATTTCGGGAAGTAACGGCCACCGATGTGGCGGCAGCTTTGGAGCGGCTGTACACCGACCGTCAATTTTTGCGGAACATGTCCAAAAAGGCTTATGAAAATGCCTGCCGCCCCGAATACAGTTGGCAATGCATCGGGAAGCAATGGGGCGGGCTATTCAAACAAGTGGCGCACGAAAAACCGTCAACCGTCCACCGTCAACCATCCGCCGATGTTGCAGTTTAGACGACATACCATCGACCGCATGATTTTCAATGCGATAAATTATGCCGACGAATACCGTTTGCCGGAGGCCTTCGATGCCGACGACATCATATTGGACATCGGCACCCATGCGGGCTATTTTGCCCACCGGGCATTGAAACTCGGAGCGGGGAAAGTCATCGGGGTGGAAGCGGAAAAAGAAAACTATGAACTGGCCCGCCAAAACCTGAAAGCCTACCTGAAAGCAGGAAGGGCAGAACTGGTTTTTGGTGCCGTATGGCGCTCCGACGAAAACGAGGATGTGCTGTACCACAGCGGCCATACCCATTTCCCGAACCACCACTTTGTAAACTCGGGCGGTGGCGATGTGCTGTGGAGCAAAAGTGGTGAGCCGTTGCCCAAACTGGCATTCGACGAGCTGTTGCTGCAAATCACCGAAAACGGAAAAAAGAACATCCGCCTTCTGAAACTGGACTGCGAAGGTTCGGAATGGCCCATTTTGCTCACCTCCCAGCACTTACATCTGGTGGAGGAGGTATGCGGGGAGTACCATGAAATCGGTGGTGAGTTTGACGACCTCGAAACGCCTTCCCAATGGAAGGGACACAAGCGCTTTACGGAATCGCTCATGGTCCGGATATTGGAATCAAAAGGGTTTTCCGTCAACGTGATGCGGCATATCAACCCGGTCACCGAAAAGAAAGAACGGCTGGGGATGTTCTTTGCAAAAAGACAGAATCATATTTTTTCAACATCTTAAAACTATACTATCATGAATGACCCATTTATCGGCACCATCATCATGTTCGGCGGAAACTTCGCACCCCGCGGCTGGGCGCTTTGTGACGGTCAATTATTATCCATTGCATCGTATTCATCCCTCTTCTCCATCCTCGGCACCACTTACGGTGGCGATGGAAGAACGACTTTTGGCTTGCCCGAAATGCGGGGAAGGGTGCCTGTTCATCAAGGTAACGGCCCTGGCGTGCCACCCTATAACCTGGGACAAAAAGGTGGAACCGCGACCAACACCTTGACCACCACTAACATTCCTTCGCATTCCCACACCCTGTTCGCTTCCAATGCAGTAGCAGATGCCAATAAATTAACCAAAAGCGCAAAAGCCGGTCCAGCCTTAAAAAATGCTAATTTAAATATTTGGGACAACAACTTTCAAGCATCGGCAACTGCAGGGCTTAAAAATAAAATGCACCCAAAGGTCATTGGAGCAACCGGTGGTGGCCAAGCCGTCAATAATATGCAACCCTACCTTGCTGTGAACTTCATCATCGCCTTGCAGGGCATATACCCAAGCCGGAATTAGACAAACCCGGTAATCTAAGGCAAATTAAATTAATAAATTAGACATTATGACGATGTTATTTTTTCTTCTGAGGAATTTAAAAAATCCGCACATAGTGGTTCTACGTAAGGGTTTTTTAAGTTTCTCAGAAGAAAAAAGAACACGTCATAATGGTTGATTTATTAATTTAATTTGCCTAAATACCTGATTTATAGCATCGAAGGGAAAATAAAATGGATGATTTTTTTCCCTCCCATGCCAAAAACTTAAAAATCCTGTCATTATGAGTCATAAAAAATTACACAAAGACCTGTTCGACCAAAAAATCAGCCGGTACAAAAACCTGTCTGAATTTTTCTTCCTCTCCCAAAGCGGAAAAAAACCACAGCTGACTTTGGGAAGTGCTTTTTTGGCAAGTTTGCCCGTTGTCGGCGCTTTGGTTGTAGGTATGCCAAAAGCAAGTGGTGCCACACTTACCGGCAATACAACTGCTACTGCCAACAATATCAAACAAGGCAACTTTGCAAATGCCACTCTTTTTAGTATTGCAAGCGGAAATTCCTGCTCCCATAAGATTAAAATTTATGGAAATACTTTTTCATTAACTGTTGGAGCTTCAGACATAAGAATGAAACTGGCACCCGCAGGTGGAGGGCGATTGCAATTGAGTGCAGGAAATTATATCAGTCCATTGGCGGTTAGTGCTGCCATCAATGCCAATGCAACCGGGTACAATTCCTTTACCAGCAATGGTGCTGGCCCCTGGGGAGGTACAAACTCGGTCAGCGCCATCGTTGGATTTAAATTCAACTCCAATAAAGAAGGTTGGGTACGTGTAACGGTGCATGGGATTGGTGTAGCCGGCAATAAAAAAATCATCCTGCACGAATTTGCCTTTGTCACGGTAGCTGGCAATGATATAAAAGCCGGAGAACCTCAATTGTTATTGCCTGTCGAACTTTCCCTGTTTACCGCAGTACCCATCGGGACACAAGCTGCCATCAAATGGCGGACAGAATCCGAAACCAACAACGCCGGCTTCGAAATCGAGCGTAGCGAGGACGGCAAAAACTACCGCCCCATTGCTTGGGTGGATGGCCACGGCACCACCCTCGAAGCACAGGAATACCTTTTCGATGACAAAAATCTTCGCACAGGCAAGACCTATTACTACCGCCTCAAGCAAGTGGACTTTGATGGGAAATTCGACTACTCGAAGGTGGTCTCTGTGACCCTGAGCAGCGGGCAGTCGGTGGTCGGCGAGTTCTATCCCAACCCTGCCCCAGCAGGTTTCGCCTCCATCGATTTCAATACCGAAGAACCGGGCGAATGGACAGCCGCCATTTTCGATGTGGCGGGCAAAGCCGTCCGCAGCGAACAACGGTTCGTGGAAGAAGGGCAGCAGCATTGGCAGCTCGACCTGTCGGGGCTGGCCGAAGGGATTTATTTTGTAAAATTCGACAATGGGCGGGAGCGGTTTTACCGGAAGGTGACGGTGCAGTAATATTGGCAACTTTAAGATAATCAACATTTTATGAAAACGGAAAAACAATCTACACCTCCCATCACCTTGATTACCAATACAGAAACGGGACAGCCTTACGACATCCCTGAAGAAGGCTCGCTCGGCCTGCTCGCACTCGGCTACGTTGGGCTGATGGCTTGGCGGGAAAAGCGGAATTCAGTCCGTAATATTCAGCCTTCCGTTGGCAACCAACAGCCTGAAAAGCAGCACACAAAAATTTCTCAATTTCCAATTTCTTAATTTCCAAATCATGCTAATCTTACAACAAGGACAATCGCTCGAAGCGAAAAAAGGAACCGCTTGGTGGCGCAACACCAGCATGGAATGGAAAATGGCCTTCAACGAGGCCGTCTTCGGCAAAGGCCCCACCATCGAGCCGCCCAAAGAGGAAGAACTCATCCTGCTGCTGACCCGCGCCACTGCTCTGCGTTTCGCTGGGCCGACGGCCCATGCCCCCAACCTGTCGCAGATACCGGGCGACCTGTCGGCCATCGGCGGGCTGGAGCATTTGACCTACCTCTCGTTCACGGATTCCAAGGTGACCTCCCTGCGGGAAATCCGTGGCCTGATCCAACTGACCAACCTGTTTGTTTACAACAACCAGTTGACCTCATTGGAAGGCATCGAACGCATGAAGGGATTGGTGGAACTGGCCTGCCACAACAACCAAATCACCTCGCTGAAACCTGTGCAGCATTTGACCAATCTGCAAACGCTCTGCGTGAACAACAATCAATTGGAATCATTGGAGGCCATCACTTTGGAACACGAGAATAATCTACGGGATTTCCGGGTCATGCCCAATGAACAGTTGCGCCACAGGGAAATCATCCGGGTACAAAATGATTTTGGGATTTTGTGCAGGAAGGGGTGATAGCAACTGAAGAGTTCAGGCATTTTCCAATATAAAACCAGCATCAATATTCAGGCGGTCATAAAGGCGTTTGGCGAGGTCGAGGTTGATTTTGCGTTTGCCTTTTAATACCTCAGACAACCGGGAAGGTGCTATGTCCAAAAGTGAGGCAAGTTCTTTCTGTTTGAGTTGCATTTGGTACATTTTAAACTCAATCATTTCAGGAAGGGTCTGTGGTTGTCGAATAGGCATGAGTGGGATGCTGTCTTCCCACACTTCGGCTAGCAGAGACAACTTTTTCAGCTCTTTTGCCTCTGCATCGGAAAGGGTTTGAAAACCACCGCCCTCCGTTGCTTTGACAAGGTAGCCTTCAATGATTTGCATGACCTTTTTGTATTCTTCGGCAGTCCTGATTTTAGTAATCATTTTTGTTGAAATTCAGATGGTTGAACAATCAATTTTATCATATTCTACATGTGTGCCAATGAACCGGATGAACAGGGTGCGGATGTCGAAAAAAACCATGGCGACCAACCGATAGTTGTTGCCTTTGATGTTGAACACATAACGGTCGTTGCCGACATAATCCACCGAATTGAAAGTTTGTTTCAAGTCAGCCATCTTTCCCCAATCAGCCTGTTTTACAATATTGTACCATTCGTTGAGTGCATCGGCAGCATCAGCATGGGATTTACCAAATTCGTTCAGTTGTGTTTTGCTGATGATGACCATTTGCTCATAGTTTGTTTAACGATACAAAAATGGAAATAAATTCCCAATTTCAGAATTTTTTTCCAAATAAAATAATAAAATGCAACGCCTTACAAAAAAAGTACTCCTCATCGGCTGGGACGCCGCCGACTGGAAATTCCTTTCCCCGTTCATGGACGAGGGCATCATGCCCAATCTTAAACGCCTCGTCGAAGGTGGCGTCAAAGGCCGCCTCGCCACCCTCGACCCGCCGCTCTCGCCGACCCTGTGGACGAGCATTGCCACGGGCAAACGGCCTTATAAACATGGCATCCACGGTTTCACCGATCCCGATCCCAGCGGCAAAGGCATCCGCCCCATCAACAACACCAACCGCAAAGTGAAGGCAATCTGGAACATCCTCACCCAGCATGGGCTGCAATCTAATGTGGTGGGCTGGTGGCCCTCACATCCCGCCGAGCCGATCAACGGGGCGATGGTCTCCAATTTTTACCAAAGGGCAAATGCGCCGCTCGAACAGCCGTGGCCGATGGCAAAGGGGACGGTACACCCCGAAAGCCTTGCCGATACGATGGCCAAGCTACGGGTACACCCCGGCGAACTGACCGCTGCCCACATCCAGCCATTTGTACCAGAGGCATGGAAAGTTGACCAGCGGAATGACAAACGGTTGGTCAGCATTGCCAAAGTGACCGCCGACTGTTCGACCATCCACAGCGCTGCCACTTATTTGATGGAAAATACCGAATGGGATTTTACCGCCGTATATTTCGATGCAATTGACCATTACTGTCATGGATTTATGAAATACCACCCGCCGCACCGCCCGCATATTTCCAAACAGGATTTCGAACTGTACAAAGACGTGGTGAAAGGCGGATGCCGCTACCACGACATGATGCTCGGGAGGCTGATGGAACTGGCTGGGGAGGACACCACCATCATCCTCATCAGCGACCACGGTTTCCACCCCGACCACAACCGGCCCACCGCCATCCCGAAAGAGCCTGCTGGCCCGGCCATCGAGCACAGCCCTTATGGCATTGTGGTGATGAACGGCCCCGGCATCAAAAAAGATGAACTGCTTTTTGGCGCCAGCCTGCTCGATGTCACGCCTACTTTGCTCACGCTTTTCGGTCTGCCTGTAGCCGAAGACATGGACGGAAAGGTACTGGTGCATGCTTTTGAAAATGAGCCAAAAATCGAGACCATAAAAAGTTGGGAAAACATAGCGGGCGAGGACGGTTCGCACAAAGAACAGGTCGAACAGTCTCAAAAAGAAATGGAGGCCGAACTTCAACAGCTCATCGAACTCGGCTACATCTCCGACCCCGGCGACGACATTGAGGCAGCAGTGAAAAAGACCCGTGACGAGAACAATTTTTACCTCGCCCGTGCCTATTTCGACGGCGGCGAATGGGAGGAGGGCATCAAGCTCTTGGAGCAACTGCACAGCGATAACCCCGACGTGCTGCGCTATGCCGTCCGCCTGTCGCATGGCTACCAAACGGTCGGAAAATTCAAGGATGCCCGTCGGACAGTTAACCACATCCGTGAGACGTTCGACCGGGAAAGCCCCCAGCTCGATGTGCTGGAAGGCACTTTGCTCTTGGCCGAACAGCGCTACAAAAAGGCTTTGGATCTATTTAAAAAAGCCGAAAGGGAGGCAGGGGAAATGCCCCATCTCCACCTCCGCATCGCCAACGCCTATTTGCAATTGAATAAATTGGAGGAAGCGGAAAAAGCCATCCAAAAAGCCATCGCCGCCGACCCCGAAGATGTGCATGCCCGCCATACACTTGGCATTTGCCACTTCCGTATGATGCGCTACGAGGATGCCGTGAACGATTTCATGGAAGCCATCGGGCTGCTGTATTATTTCCCCGCCGCCCATTTTTATTTGGGTGAAACCCTTATGGCAATGGAACGCTACGAAGATGCTGCCCAAGCATTCGACGTGTGCCTGCGCCTCGTCCCCGGCATGAACATGGCACGGCAGCGGCTGGTAGCCATTTACGAGCAGTTCCTGGAGCAGCCAGGCAAGGCCATGAAATACAAAACAGATTTTGAAAACAATATCAAAGGCGAAATAACCATCGTGTCCGGCCTGCCACGAAGCGGTACTTCCATGATGATGCAAATGTTGGAAGCGGGCGGCATGGAAATTTTTACCGACAAGGAACGTACCGCCGACGAGAACAACCCCAAAGGCTATTACGAGCACGAGGCAGTGAAAAATTTGGCAAAAAACAAATCATGGTTGCCGGAAGCCAATGGCAAGGCCCTCAAGGTCATCGCCCACCTGCTGCCCCACCTGCCAATGAATTTCCGTTATAAAATAATTTTTATGGAAAGGGAGGTACTGGAAGTGGTGCAGTCGCAGCAGCGTATGTTGTCGAGAAATGGCAAAAAGGTGAAAGAGGACACCCTGCCCCTCGGCCTCGTGAAAAAATATGAAACGACTTTGGAAAAAACAAAAACATGGGCGGAATCGCAACCCAACGTGGACATCCACTTCGTGAAATATGCCGAAGTGGTGGACAGCCCGTTCATGGCCACCATGCTGGTCAACGATTTTTTGGAAGGGAAACTATTGCCCGAAAAAATGGCGGGAGTGGTGGACGGTAGGCTCTACCGTGAGCGGGCGGCAAAAGCTGTCACCTTTTGAAAAGTTGACAAGAGACATTAATCTTGGCAGCAGCACCTACAACTGCGAAATCAACGGCACCAATTTTGGTGTCAGGTACCAGCTGTCCAGTTATCAGGATGTGGCCTTGAACCTCGTCACAGGCTTGCACCTGACACATATAATATTGGATAGTTTAGATACCAAAGGGAAAATAAATTAGTATTCAACAAAAAATGATAAACGACCTAACAACCCATGAATCAGCGGTTGGTCCGTTGCAACTGCACCACAAGAGCGGTGGGGTGCTTTTCGCAACCATCGAATTCCAACTGACAATGCCCACCACCGCCTCCCTTATTCTGCTCGATGAACTGGGCCGGGCAACATTCAATGGCAGGTACGAATTGACCAGCGGCACCACCGAACTGGAGCTACACCTGCCCAACCTTCCTGGCGGCACATACAACGCCTGGATCGAAATCAACGACAGGACTTTTATCCGCCAGATGAGTATTGAACAAGAAACTGAGCCTCCTTTGCTGAGTCGTTTTAAAAGTTTGTTTGTGTTTTGAGGTAAAGTGAATATCAACCAATAACCTGTTGGGGCCCGCTGGCCCAGGAATGTGCCCTCTGCCAGCGGGATTCGCCATACATGTACCAACAGTCCAAAAGTTTTCAGAACTTTCAGAATAAGTTGACGCAGCGTCTGTGACCTGTGAGGCCACAGGATACAATCCTGCGCCAACGGGATATGCTCAAATTTACATCATAAGATAATTTAATTTGTTTATTCTAAGGGAAACTCTGACAACGGACGAGAACTGTGTCGAACTGAAAGGACATGCACTTTATCTGAAGATGGAACAGAATAAATGAGGCGATATTTATGAACAATGACCTCTCGGATGGCTGGCAAGTTGGATTCGGGCACCACCCTTCCGGAAAATGGAAAATTTGAAAGTTGGTCTTCCAAGGCGAAGAATTCTTCAATTAGGTAAGAAGAATAGCGCTCTGAGGTTTGGCCATGGAATTCCGCGATATCAGCCATGTCTTCCAAAGCTTGAAAAGTCCATTCTACTTGAGCCATTTTTGGAGTTTTTCTTTTGCTTTTTTGGTTGGCAGTGTTTTTCCAGCGGTTACTTGTTGAAGTCCGATTTCAATCTTTTGCAACACGACTAGTTTTTCAACCAAGTCATCAATGCTGAACTCTTCCGGCAAGGTCTGTATAGCTTCCAAAACTTTTTCTTTTACAAGCATGGTTTGATTTTTCACAAAGTTAGGGAGTTGGAAATAAATAACCTACCCGTTATGGCGAGGCTATTTTTTCTTGTAAAGGTGTTTGAAAAATTAAGCATAGCCGGGTTACGGTTCATTTTTAAAGCATCTTTAGAAGGAAAAAGAGCGAGTCAGAATGGGTAGGTTATTCGTTTCCAACTCCCTTAACCCATTTTTTTGATTGAAAATTGAAATGCCAAGTTGGCGTAGGGTTTATGACCTATCCCACCCACAAGAGTTAAGAAGTTCGCAGTTGATCCCGAATTTTATTTGGGAGCAGTTGCCAGCAGTTGACACTGTAAGCAATAAATAGGGACTGAAATGGCCAATCCAGTTATCGGAGGATTATTTTCTGGAAAAGAACACTGATGTATTGCGGATCCCCAGATCCGCATCAAAGCAAGTGCGGATCTGGGGATCCGCAATACTTTTTCCAACAGTCCGAAAGTTTTCAGAACTTTCGGACTGTTTTACTTTGTATACGGATCAAGCGTTTAAAATCAGGGTGTTAGATTTGTAAATTTTTGAAAAATTGAAAACTCTATACTGGCAATTCCTTGATAATCAGGATAAAATATCAACCCTTGATTCACAATTTATACTATTTTATATCCATAAAATGAAAGACACTTCAGAAAACGCCCGCTTCTTAATGCACAATAATCCTGTATTCAAAAAACTGAATAGTGACGAACTGGATAGCATCCTCCGCATCTCCGAGCGGAAGGTTTTTAAAAAAGATGAATTGGTGTTTTCACAAAACCAGCAGGCACGTTACCTCTTTTTGGTAGAAAGTGGTTCGTTCATCCTCAACCTCCCCAACAGCGATTACAAAACCTTCCATCCGGGAGAAATTTTCGGTGAAATTGCCATCATCAACAAAAACATGCGGACAGGTAGTGTGCGGGCCACCGAGGCAGCTTCGGCTTATGCTATTTGTGGGGAGAAGTTGTTTAACGAAGAATTCATCAGCACCAAAACGGCCTTAAAAGTCTTACGAGCGCTGTCTATCAAAATCACCAACTACCTGCGTTCGCGGGAGGAAATGTCTACGCTGGAATTGATCCAGGAAGGTGAAAACGAACACGTTGAGTTCAAATCATCCCTTCGCTGGAACATGCACGCCAAAAGGAAAGACAGCCTCATCGAACATGCGGCCCTGAAGACCATTGCTGCATTTATGAATGCGGAAGGTGGCACCTTGTTGGTAGGTGTAAAAGACGACGGCGAAATATTAGGGCTGAAAGATGACCAGTTCCAAAACGAAGACAAAATGATGCTGCACCTCACCATGCTCATCAACACGCGCATCAGCCCGCTTCACAGTAGCTATGTCAATCTAGGTATCGAAGAAATACAAGGCAAGCAAGTGCTCCGGGTAGATTGCGAAGCTGCCACCGTTCCCGCCTACCTGAACCACTCCAACGAAGATCATTTTTATGTGCGAACCGGTCCCTCCACGACCAACTTGAACGTCCGGAAAATTTACGATTATATCCAAATGCGGTTTGCAGGGAAGGTGAAATGAGGTAATCGGGTTTCATCTGTTTAGAGTTTTCTTTAAAGAAAATTAACCCTGTAAATGAGTCATGATTATAAAGTATAACCCTGTATGCGAATCAATATTTATCAAAAATAACCCTGTATTTGCGCAAAAAATGTTAAATTTACCCCGTAATCAAATAGTTTAAAAATGGATTTCAAAAGAAGACTGTTCCAACAATTACTGGATTGGAAAAAATCCACAGACCGTAAGCCATTGATTATCAGAGGTGCGAGACAAGTTGGCAAATCAACACTTGTAACACAACTGGGAAGAACCTATTCCCATTTCATTACTCTCAATTTAGAGAAAAAAGAATACAAACGTATTTTTGAAAATATAGAAAGGACATCTGACATCCTGAATGCCATCTTTTTACAGACCAATACTCCAAAAAACGAAAGAGAAACCTTACTTTTTATTGATGAAATACAAGAATCACCGAAAGCAATCCAGCAACTGAGATATTTTTATGAAGAGTACCCTGAATTGCATGTGATTGCTGCAGGTTCGTTATTGGAATTTGCAATGCGGGAAGTAGCTTCGTTTCCTGTTGGCCGTGTCAGACAGATCGTGCTTCATCCATTCGATTTTGGAGAATACCTATTGGCACTGGATTTGGAAAACGCAGCAGAAGAGTTGAATAAAATCCCTGCAGAGGACTATGCCCACTCAACTTTGCTGAAGCATTTCAACGATTACGCTGTGATCGGAGGAATGCCTGAAGCTATAAAACGTTTTGTGGAACAAAAAACAATGGCAAACCTTCCAGAAATCTATGATGACCTCTGGCAAAGTTACCGTGAAGATGTAGAAAAATATGCTCAAAATGTCAAGGAAAGAAATGTTATAAGATACATTATGGAAACTGCCGCCAGTGAAAAAGACAGGATCACTTTTGCTGGTTTTGCCAATTCAAATTATAGTGCAAGAGAAGTCGGGGAGGCTTTTCGTTCTTTGGACAGGGCAAGGATCATTCAGCTAATTTATCCCTTTACTGGCCATCAGCCTCCCATTGTCCCTGATATCAAAAGAAAACCCCGCCTCCAGTTTTTGGATACAGGACTATTGAACCATGCCTTGGGCCATCAAGGCCAAATGGTCGGGATAGAAAACCTTCACTCATTCTTTTCAGGTAAAATAATCCAACACCTTGTTGTGCAAGAAGTTATGGCCCAATTTCCATCGCCAATGTTCAAGCCCATGTTCTGGGTGCGTGAAAAAGCAAACAGTTCCTCAGAAGTGGATCTGGTCTTGCAGGCAGGGAAGCACATCGTACCCATTGAAGTGAAGTCGGGAAAACAAGGCAGGTTGCGATCCCTGCACCAGTTTATGGATCATGCCGACCATCCTTATGCAGTTAGGTTATTGGCCAATCATTTTTCTGTGGAAGAAGTGAAAACACCTGCTGGCACTCTATTTTACCTGATGAATTTACCCTATTACCTCGCTTCAAAACTTCCAGAGTATATCCAATGGTTTTTTGAAAAGTACTAAAAGTAAACCGAGTGGCCATGATTTTGATTTGGCTTTACCGGACCTATTTGACTCACTTTTAGCCAAATTGAAATAACCAAAATGCCCCCTCACTCCATCTCCTCCAACAAAATAGCCAGCACCGTCTTGATTCCATCCACATAATTTCCCACCCGGATATTCTCGTTCGGGCTGTGCTGGTTGTTGTCGGGATTTACCGTTGGAACAGAAACGGCAGGCACGCCAAGTGTCGTCACAAATGGTGAAATGGGGATCGAACCGCCCGCCGTCCTGATCTTCACAGGTTGTTCACCAAATGCCTTGACCATCGCACGGGAAAGCCATTTCCCAGCATCCGAATCCAGTTCGGTGCGGAAGGCCTTGTATGAAACAGAATACTCAAACTGGCAAATATCATCATGCGTAACACGCTCTCTTCCAGTTGGTTTTCTATCCAAAACAAGGTAGTCTTGATCTTCGATATGTTTTTTGATCAAGCCGATCAGCCGCTCTGGGTCGCTTTCCAGCACCAGCCGCACATCAATTTCCGCGATTGCCGAGGAGGGTATGATCGTCCTCGCTTCTTCCCGCACCCAGCCGGATTGCATGCCCCTGATATTGAGTGATGGATATTGCAGTGCTTCCTGCAAATTTGGTGCGACGCCGTCGGTATTGGCGATTCCAAGTTTCGCTTTAATAAAATTCTCATCATCAGGCACCCGGGCGAGCGTCATCTTGGTCTTTTTACCCAAAGCAATACCATCGTAAAACCCTGGAATGACCACCCTGCCCTCTTTGTCTTTCATGCTCGACAAGAGCTGTGCAAGTTTGAGGGCGGGATTCGGGCAGTAGTTGCCATAGTGACCACTGTGTTGTGGAAAGGTGGGGCCAAAGACTGTCAGGGTGACATCGGCAATACCCCTCGCCCCGAATGTCAAAGTAGGCTGGTTGCTCACATGTCGGGGGCCATCAAAGATCACAAAAACATCAGCAGTCAACTCGTCTTTGTATTTTTTGACTGCTCCTGGCAAATGTGGTGAGCCAAGTTCTTCCTCAAAATCCATGATGACTTTCAGGTGGAAATCTGTTTCCTTGTCCATTTCATGCAACGCATCAATAGCAGATAGGTACATCATGCATGGCCCTTTGGCGTCAGAAGTCGAACGGGCGAAGATGCGCCAATCGGGGTCAAGTTCCCCTTCCAGATTATCCCATGGAATGTCCACCCAGCCTTCTCCTTCTTGCGGCATTTTCAAAACAGGCTTGAACGGGTCTTCCTGAAACCAATGCGCTGGATCCACAGGCTGGCCATCAAATTGCAGGTAGGCCAGCATGGTCTTGGCATTCGGATTTGTAACTTTCCTATCTGCTAAAAGCAATGGGACAGTTTCTGTTTCAAGTCTTTTGGTGATGAAGCCTCTTTTGGCAAATGCCGCCTCCGCCCACACGATATTTTTCTCAATATCATCTGGGAAATGAGCATCGTTGGGAATGGATAATAACTCATGTAGTTCTGTGAAAGAAGCATGTGCTTGTTGGAGCGCTATTTTATCCAAATCAGTTTGAGCAGAAAGAAATGAGGAAAAGATGAGGAAAAGGATGAGTAGGATGTTTTTCATTTTAATTTTGCTTTGAATTTGTGAACCACAGAGAACACAGGGGAGCACAGAGAAGCACTAATCAAAAAACACTCTGTGCTCCCCTGTGTTCTCTGTGGTTCTCTATATTCTCTGTGTTCCCCAGTGGTAGTAAATATCTAAAAATAATTTTCCCAATGAAAAAACTTCTGCCGCTTTTGGCTTTTTTCGCAATAATAATCATTGTCTATTTCCTTTTCCTCTCCAAAAAAGAACAGGCTGGGATGCACAGCGCCCCACCTGACCTGACCATTTCCGCTCCTGAACTCTACGCCGCTTTCCGCCAAGATGAATCGGCAGCCAACGAAATGTTCATCAATAAAACAGTTATTGTCCAGGGAGAAATCATGGAAATGAATAAAGGTACAGGAGGTATGCCCCGCTTAAAATTATACAGCAAGGGCACTTCTTTTGGTGTGCAATGCACCCTCGATGCTCAAAGCAAGCACCCAAGATTAGAATTCCACCCTGGCGAAGTAGTTTCCCTAAAATGCATCTGCATGGACTACTATAATGACGTGGAACTAACGAACTGCGTGGAGGAGTGAAAGGCTCATTGCTTCATTGTTTCACGGTTCCACTGTTTTAGAACCATGAAACAATGAAGCAATGAAACCATCGAACTTACTCAAACAATGCTTTATACAACTCCTCAATCTTCCCCACCGTTTTCAGTTCTATTTTATAGCGTTTCGAGTCGAAGCCTTTGGTATTGTATTTTGAAAAATATATTTGTTTAAAACCCAGTCTATCAGCTTCTTGTATGCGTTGTTCAATTCGATTGACCGCCCTGATCTCCCCACTTAGGCCGACTTCTCCCGCAAAACAGACTTCGCTCGGAACGGCAACGTCCTGCAATGAAGAAATCAATGCTGCCACCACGCCAAGGTCAAGTGCTGGATCATCCACACGGATACCTCCTGCGAGGTTGAGGAACACGTCGTTTTGAGCGAAAGGAAAACCTCCCCGCTTTTCCAACACGGCCAGCAGCATGCTCAACCGACGCAGATCAAAACCAGTGGCGGTCCGTTGTGGTGTGCCAAAAACAGCAGTGCTGACCAATGCCTGCGTCTCAATAAGCATGGGCCTCAATCCTTCCATAACTGCACCGACCGTGCTGCCACTCAAGTCTTCGTCTGTTTGCGAAAGCAGGAGTTCGGAAGGATTGGATACTTCCCGCAGACCATCGGCCTGCATTTCATAAATGCCAAGTTCATCGGTAGAACCAAAGCGATTTTTTAACGTCCTCAGGATACGGTAGGTGTAGTTGCGGTCTCCCTCGAATTGCAGCACTGTATCCACGATGTGCTCCAGCAGTTTCGGCCCGGCGATGGATCCATCTTTGGTGATGTGGCCAATCAAGAATACGGGGATGTTGGTCTCTTTTGCAAACCGTTGCAGATCTCCAGCGCATTCCCGGACCTGCGATACGCTGCCTGGGGTTGAGTCGATATGTGGCGATGACAGGGTTTGTATGGAATCGATGACCAAAAGGTCGGGAACAAGGTTTTGGGCGTGGTTGAGAATTTTAGCGGTATTCGTTTCGGTCAACAAAAAACAGTTGGATTTCAAACTACCCAACCTGTCGGCCCGCATTTTGATTTGCTCCTCACTTTCCTCGCCGCTGACATAGAGGATTTTGGCATTCACTTTTAGCGCAAGCTGGAGCAGCAGGGTGGACTTGCCGATGCCAGGCTGTCCGCCAATCAGAACCAACGAGCCACTTACTATTCCTCCACCTAACACTCTATTTAGCTCTTTATCAGGCGTTGTCAATCGGTGGGTTGTCCCAGTTTTCACCTCAGGCAATGCGATGGGTTTGGACTCTCTCCCTGTGCCTCCATTCCCTTTCCAGCTTCGGCTCCGCTGCTCAGGCTTGGTTTCTTTTACTATTACTTCCTCTTGGATCGTGTTCCATTCTCCACAACCATTGCATTTTCCCATCCACTTTGGATAGGTGGAACCACAACTGGTACAAATGAAAATTTTTTTGACTTTTGACAAAGCTTCTGTTTTTGGTCAGGGCAATTTAAGGTGTAACTTGAAGTTACACCTTAAATTTCAACGGATTTTAAATACCACACAATTTTCCTAAGAAGTTGAATGATTAAATTCGGGTTCTCCTAATTCAGCGTGTTTTATTTCCCGTTCAGCATAGTTTCCCTACTCAAGTTATACTATTTACCTTCTAAAATATATCTTCCCTCCGTATTTGAGTGTTGAAATGCTCGCTCTATTTTATTAATGATAAAGAACAAAATAACCTATAATTCTTTAGGGGTTATTTTTGAAGAAATATAAAAATTGTTTTCATTTGGTTTTTTGGGGTTATACAGGGTGCGACATCGTTGTTACCCTGTTTTTTTTGTCCTCAAATGATGCATAATTAAATGGCTATCAGTGATTTGCAAATAAATAAATTTTGCAGATTTATTTATTGCAATAGTGTGGCTTAAGCTATCCTGTCAAGTCTAAAAGCCATAATTGGAAATATTAAATAGGACGGTGAAAAGAAGGATCAAAACCAATCTTGAAAGCCGCTCTCCTAAAAAATATGTAGATTGTTTTCATTTGGTTTTTTGGGTTACGCAGGGTGCAACATTGTTGTCACCCTGTCCTTTTTCCTTCTATGACCCATTGGCTTTCTGCTCAAACTGCTTGATAATCTCCTCTTCTGACTTTCCCAGGTTTTCCAATAAAAATACAGTATCATCGGCAAAATCATTCTCAGGGTATTTTTGCAAAAAAGCTTCATAAACAGCTTTTGCATCATCCAGTTTGTTCAACTTATCATCCAAGGTGTACCCTTTCATGAACATGGCGGTTGCAGCTTTTGGATGGTCTGGATATTCTGCTAATATCTTCTCATAATAGCCAAGTGATTTGGTGTGCTGGTTGATGAGACTGGCCATTTCTCCAGCCCGCAGCAGGTAATCCACTTTCATTTTCTCATCTACTTGCGCAAGGGCTGCAAAATCTTCGTACTTTGCCAGCAAAGAAGGAATCTTCGATTGTGCGTTGCCGGGGTCTTCACCAATTTCTGTTTCAAGTGCGGCAATCTCCACAATCAATTTAGAACTTGGATCTTCATTTTTACAGGAAAAAACCAAAAGGCAGGACAACAGCAAAAAGGGTAAATTTTTCATGATAACGGTGTTTGTCAGAAACGATAAGAGAAATTAGCGGCTAAGTTAGGACTTTTGACAATAGAGGTTAGACAATAGATTTCAGATAATTTAGCATAAAAATATTTTTGTGAATCATTGGTAATCAGACCTTATTAATTTTTGGCCAACCAGTTTAAAATCCGATATTTTCCGACATTAACCTATTGTAAATCAAATATTTAGGTTTTTCAGTTATCAGTTTTGCACCAGAATGCCCATTGATTTCTAATATCTAAAATCCAGTTAATTCAATTGTTCCTTTAAAAACCATCCATGCTTTTACAAATTCATAGCGAAGACCCAGAGCCAAGAAAAATCCAACAAGTCACAAATATTCTTGAGAAGGGTGGGGTCATCATATATCCTACCGATACGGTTTATGGGCTGGGGTGTGATATTTTCAATAAAAGAGCCGTTGAAAAAATATGTAAGATCAGGAAAATTGACCCGAAGAAAGCCATGCTCACCTTCATTTGTAAAGACATTGGACAGATCGCTGAATATTCCTATCAATTGGACAATCAGCTGTTCAAACTATTGAAAAGAAACCTGCCCGGGCCTTTTACCTTTATTTTGAAATCGAGCAACGCCGTTCCAAAAATCCTGAAAAACAATAAACGAACAATCGGAGTCAGGATTCCCGATAATAAGATCGTAAATAAAATACTAGCGTCACTGGGCAGGCCGATGCTTTCGATTTCTTTGAAAGATACCGAAGATCAAGACGAGGAGCATTCCTATTTTACGGAAGCTTGGGAAATTGAAGAAAAGTATGGAAAAATCGTTGACCTAATAATTGGCAACAATACAGGTGGCAATACTCCGTCCACACTTATTGACTGCTCAAATGAGCCTCATACAATTATCCGGCAAGGGGCAGGAGAAGTAAATTGGTGATATTCGGAACCAATCGGTCATCAATGAGCATTCATCAATTCCCACCCTACCCTATTTTACCAATTGTTCAGAATTTTGCTTTAGGTTATCCAGGTAATACCTGACAAGGCCAGCCGTGTTTTTCACCCGCAGTTTTTGCACGAGATTACGGCGATGCGTTTCGACCGTTCGCGGACTAATAAATAATTGGGAAGCTATTTCTTTGTTTGTCATTTCTGCCGCTATGTATTGTAAAATCTCCAGTTCCCGGCCTGTTATCTCCAATTGTTTTGCTTTTTGCTTCAGTGAAAATACAGGTTCAGCTTTTCCCAGAAGGGCAAACAATGTTACTGAAATTTCTTTTGAAAAATAACTGCCCCCGTTGGCGATGGTCCTGATTGCAAGTACCAGTTCTTCCACAGAAGCTTTTTTCAAGACAAATCCTTTTGCGCCTGAGCGGATCATATCCAAGATCAAAGATTCATCATCATTTGATGTAAAGGCCAGGATTTTTACTCCAGTAATTTCATTGTTTATTTTTGCGATAGCAGTTATACCAGGAGTTCCAGTAAAATGGATGTCCATCAGGATCACATCGGGTTCCAATTCCTTGGCCAAGTGAACGGCTTGGTCGCCATCACTTGCTTGGCCGACAATCTCGAACCCAGTTTCTTTTTCCAGCAAGTTGATAATCCCTGCCCGAAAAATCTGATGGTCGTCCGCAATTAATACACGGAGTTTGTTCATAATTTTGGGTATTCGTGTTTACCTATTTGTAGTGCGAATCTGGGGATTCACATCACATTGGCTGTTCGCATATTGACAAACGCAACTTGGTTCAAAAAAGCAAACGCAACCTAATTGTTGGTTACAAAAAAAGTGTGGTCTAAATGTGAGCAAGATGAGTATTCAACCAGTCAGAGAATTGACATATTTGCCAACTATAATTCTTGAACAATGCTGAGGGGGGAAAGGAAATCAAAAATATCCTAATAAATAGGGTCAGTTGACTTCCTCGTGATGCCAAAGTTATCATTTATACCTTATTATTTCAAATAAGGGAGCAGGAAATAAATAAGATACCCGCTAAAGCGCCGTAATTTTTGAATAGGAAGAATTTTAAAAACCGTACATAGCCAAGCTAAGTAGTCGAGGTTAAATCATTTCCGCTTTTATCGGCTGCTTTTTCCGAATAGCTGCGTTAAAAATTTTGAACGTAGCTTGGCTATGCTAAAAATTTTTGCCTTGCTCTTCAAAAAATTCAACTCGCTAAAAACTGGAAACTATTTAAACTCGACTACTAACGTAAGGATTTTTAAAGTTTTTCCTATTTAAAAAGAACAAGTTTGAGTGGGTAGGTTATTTTTTTCCTACTCCCTAACCAAGGAAAATACCTGGATGGCTTTACATTTACAGTTCATGGAATCAAGCAAAAACAAACCAGTAAATCAGCGAGTATTGGGGTTGATTGGCTACCCACTTTCGCATTCCTTTTCGAAAAAATATTTCACGGACAAATTTGAACTGGAACAAATCCCCAACCACCGCTATGAGTTGTTTCCTTTAAAATCAATTGAGGAATTACCCGAATTACTCCTATCCAACCCCAACATTTTTGGCCTAAATGTCACCATCCCTTATAAACAAACCGTTATCCCTTTTTTGGATGAAATAGAAGAGAATGCAGCAGCCATCGGAGCTGTGAATGTTATAAAAATAAATGAAGGCAAGTTGAAAGGTTTTAACTCAGATGTATTTGGCTTTGAAAAATCACTGCTTGCCTTTCTCAAAACCAAACCAGGTCATTCTACTGACATTCAGGCACTTATACTCGGAACTGGTGGTGCTTCAAAAGCAGTGAGCTTTGTATTGGATAAGTTGGGAATACCATTCAAATTTGTATCAAGAAAGAAAAAGGAAGCCACTTTTGGATATTCTGAAATAGATCAAAAGATCATGGAAGAATACCGCTTGATTATCAATTGCACACCTTTAGGTACGTTCCCAGACGTGGAAGCTTGTCCTGTACTTCCCTATCAATATGCATCCAAAAGCCATTTCTTTTACGACCTCGTTTACAACCCAGCCGAGACTTTGTTCCTGAAAAAAGGAAAGACCCAAGGTGCCCTAACTTGCAATGGCCTAGCCATGCTACATTTGCAGGCAGAAAGAGCCTGGGAGATTTGGAATGAATAATAATTATGAGCTATTGGCCATTGGCTATTAGCTCAAAGCCAAAAGCATAACCATGTCTATCAAAACAATCGCCATCGGCTGCGACCATGCCGGGTTTCCTTACAAAAACAGCATTATCCGTCTATTGAATAAAAGGGGGTTTGAAGTAACCGATTATGGTACCGATTCACCTGATTCCGTTGATTATGCTGACTTTGTACACCCTGTTGCCAACGATGTTGAATCAGGGAAAGCCGGCCTTGGCTTTGTGCTATGCGGTAGCGGAAATGGCGTGGCCATGACTGCCAATAAGCACCAAGGCATCCGTGCAGCCCTTTGCTGGAAAACAGAATTGGCCGCACTCGCCCGGCAGCACAACGACGCCAACGTGCTAGCCATCCCCGTGCGTTTTGTCAGCAAGCGAATGGCTTTGGCCATGGTTCGTTCTTTTTTGGACAGTGAATTTGAAGGTGGCCGGCATGCCAGGCGGGTCGGGAAAATTTCTTCGAGCAATCATTCCTAAAGGGTGGGAATTTATTTCCCTTCTTTAGGAATGATTGCTCGAAGAAAGGCCAATAATAAAAGTCGTCCCCTCTCCTTCCCGACTTTCCATATTAATGGTTCCTCCGTGTTTTTGCACCACGCTGGCAACATAGCTCAAGCCGAGCCCATGTCCTTTCACATTGTGGGTGTCGCCAGTTGGTACCCGAAAAAATTTGTCGAAAATTTTATTTTGATATTCAGGTGCCACACCTATTCCGTTGTCTTTTACTTTTAAAATTATCTGGTTATTTTTTTCAATTAAATCCACATCTATTTTTAATTGTTCATTGCCATATTTTAGCGCATTGTCCAATAAATTATAGACTACGCTTGCAAGATGGACACGGTCGCCATTAATGGTGAAATTTTCACCCTCTTTATTAAAATTGACCTCCGCATCTTTCTTTTCAAACTGTAATTTCATAGAAGTCAATATTTCATCTGTCAAGCCATCCAAAGGCACTGATTCCAATTTTAATTCTGGTGCTGTTTTTTCGAACAAGGACATCTGTAAAACTTTATCAACCAATAAAGAAAGACGGCTCAGTTCATTTTTTGAAATATCGAGATATTCTTTTGTCCTGATGGGATTTTGCAGTGCATCAAAATCCTGCAAAGCTTCAATGGCCACACCTACCGTGGCGATGGGTGTTTTTAGTTCATGGGTCACATTCCGGATAAAATCATTTTTTAATTCGGTCAATCTCTGCTGTGCTTGGAGGCTGTTGAAGACAGTTAAAAATGCCAGAGAAACACAGGCAAACAAACCTATCGAAAACAAAACCTGTGGTAAAATATTTTTTAAAATATAACTGTTGAATCCTGATAATTCCACCCCATATTTTTCACCACTGACGATATCTGTATAAGTACCAGTCCCCATTAAATCAAAACAATCGCTGGTGTCGCCATGTATTTTCACAACTTGATACTGGACTGGCAGTTCAGCTTTTTCCATTGTTGCTGAAAAATTCTTTTCCATTTTTCCCAGCACATCTACAAAATCATTTCTTAAAAATATGGAATCGTCCATTTTAGAAGAGCCGTCCAATGATAATAAAAAGATGGACATAGAACCTTCCATATCCGATATTTCCCCTGTGTGGTTTTTAGTTGAAATGGTTACTTCAACAGCGGAATCGCCTTTCATCATTGAAGTTCTTTCTCCCACAAAAGAAAATGAATGTACGGTATCGGAAACTATTTTAACCCTTCTATCAATGAGCCCTTTTCGAAGGGTGTCAGGGATCATATCAACGCCTTTAAATAAAATCTTATCCAACATTTCACCCTCAATACTTCGAATTGAATTCACAAACAAATAACCCGTTTCTTTTTGCAAAGAAGTCACTTCCTGGTCATAATTTTTTTTCAAAAACCAAAAAAGGAATACCGCTAACAGCGCAAGGCTGATCGTTATTAATAATATGGATAGACGATGACGAGACATTTTTTAATTGAGAATTAAAAATTAATAATTGAGAATTAATGAGGCAAAGTTAACTTTAATATTAAGGGATTGCAGGTGAATTAACCTTAATTAACATTAGATCAAGGTTGATTAACCTGAACATTGGATGTTCCTTTTTAATTTTGCCCCATCAACTCAATTTTAATCATTAATAAAATATTCAACAATGAAATTCACATTTCTTTTTCTTGCATTTTTAATACCTATGTTTTCAATCGCCCAAAATAATGAGGGCGAAGTAGTTTACACTGAAACAATCAAGTTAAACATTGAACTGCCAGAGGAAATGGCAGAGGAAATGAAAGGCATGATACCCAGCTCCCAGACAGTTACTAAAAGCTTGGTATTCAACAACAAAGCCACATTGTACAAAGATTGGGAAGCTGGTGAAAACGAAGACCTGGAACTCAACCATGAGAGTGAAGGCATGGAATTCAAGATGGTGATGACCCGCCCCGAAAACACAGTATATTCAAACCTTGAGGATGGTACATCGGTTAACAGCCGGGAGTTTTTTGGCCGCATGTTTTTGATTGACGGGAATGCAAAAAAATTCCAGTGGAAACTTACAGGCGAGCAAAAAAAGGTAAAAGATTACACCTGCCAGAAAGCAATCTGCCAAGTTGACGAAAACAATATCGAAGCCTGGTTTACTCCTCAGATACCTGTTTCGTCAGGCCCCGGTGAATATTGTGGATTACCTGGACTCATCCTCGAATTGAATGTAAATGAAGATGAACGAACCATCACGCCATTAAAAATTGAATTAAAAGAACTGGACAAAGAATCCATCGTCAAGCCTAAAAAAGGAAAAAAGATTTCCCGGGAAGATTTTGATAAAATGGAAAAAGAAAAAATGAAAGAAATGGAAAAAGAAATGGGCGGCTCAGGTGGCGGAGTAAAAATGATTATTAGGAATTAAAAATTTTGAAATTGGAAATTAAACATCAGATATAGGTAATTGAGCATTAAAGACAATTATAAACAATTACCATCGGGTGTATTTCAATTTGTTGGTTTCGTTTGCCCCCAGTGTCCGTCGCCTCGTAGGGCGTCCGACACCTAACTCGGACATAAGTGTCAGACGCCCAGAGAGGCGTCAGACACTGGGGGAAATGCTACCGACATTTTGAAATGCACCCTTACCATCTGTATTTATGCTATTGTATATTCATTGATAAAACAGTTATCCTAATTTCCAATTTCTTAATTTCTAATTTCTAATTTCTAATTTCTAATTTCTGTTGTCTAAAGTCTAATTTACAAAAATATAAGCAATGAAAATAAATCATCCGTCTATATTTATTTGCACGCTCTTTTTATTTTTTTACAGTAATATATATTCCCAACAAAACAGCATCACAGGAGCAGTTTCCGACTCAACTGGCATAAGGCTTCCTGCTGCAACATTGGCATTGATGGAAGCCAAGGACTCTGTCCTGACTTCATTTGGCATGTCCGATAATGAAGGCTCCTTTGAATTGAAAAGGGTTGCTGCTGGCGATTATTTATTGCAGGTCACATATATTGGATATACCACGTACTGGCAACCAATCACGGTGACTCCCAATGCAGGGAAAGTAGACTTGGGACGCATTATTCTCACTCCTGCAAGTTCCATTTTGGACGAGGTAGAAGTGACCGCTGAACACGTCCCCATCCGAATGCGAAATGACACACTGGAATACAATGCCGCTGCTTTTAAAACACAGCCAGGTTCAGTAGTGGAAGACCTATTAAAAAAACTTCCGGGCGTTGAAGTCGAAAGAGATGGGACAATTAAGGCACAGGGCGAAACCGTGCAAAGTGTTTTTGTGGACGGAAAAGAATTTTTTGGGAACGACCCAAAAATTGCCACTAAAAACCTGCCCGCAGATGCCGTGGAAAAAGTACAGGTTTACGATAAAAAATCGGACATGGCCGAATTTACCGGAATTGAAGATGGGCGGGATTCAAAGTCCATAAACCTACAACTGAAGGACGACAAAAAGAACGGTTATTTCGGAAATGTATCGGCAGGGGGCGGTGCAATGGAAAACCAAGAGGGCGATGTATCGTACGATCGATATGAAGGCAAATTCAACATCAACCGCTTCTCAGGCAAATCCCAACTCTCGGCCATTGGCTTGTTGAACAATACCAACCAACAGGGATTCTCCTTTAGTGAGTACATCCGATTTATGGGTGGGCTATCCAATTTCCTTTCAGGAAGTGGCGGAGGAGGAAGTGGCAGTATGCAGATGTCCTTCGATCCAAGCCAAATGGGCATCCCCATGGAAGGCAGTGGCCTCGACCAAGGGTTCACCACTTCATCGGCAGTTGGTCTTAATTTCAACCATGACTTTAATAAAAAAACCGAACTGAACGCCAGTTATTTTTACAGCAATATCGAAAATGACCTTGACCGCTTGGCCACCAAGGAAAGCCTTTTGGATACTGATAACTTTACCAGCGAAGAAGCAGAAAGACGTTTCAGTAAAAACCAGAACCACCGACTGAACACCACCCTTCGCCATAAAATAGATTCATTTCAAAACATTATTTTCCGGGCAAACGTGGGTTTCAATGATGCTGAATTGAACAGCCTTGGGAACACTCAAACTTTCGGTGGGATGGGGGTTTTACAAAATGAAAACCTCCGTGATTATAATGCCAACAGCGAAAATTTCAGTCTTTCTTCCAACTTCACCTACCGCCGCCGGTTCCGGCAAAAAGGCAGGGCTTTTTTCGCCAATGCAAGTTGGGGCTTGGAAGAAGAAAACCGAACGGGGTTTTTGAAATCCAAAAATTCCTATTTCGAAAATGGTGAATTGTCCACTGAAGAAAATACCGATCAGGAGCAACTTTTCAGTGATGATGCAAAAAATTATGGCCTCACTGTGTCATACACGGAGCCGATCGGAAAAACGACCAGCAAAAAAGGACAATACCTGGAATTCCGGGCCTCCCGGCAAAATTTCACCAACAATACCAACAAGGAATTTTATGACCTCGATACTAGTGGTGAAACGCTGAACCCAGAACTAAGCAATCGCTACGATCGGGGCTACCTGTACGACCGGGGCGGACTGAACCTGATGGTCAACCGCAAGAAATACAACTTGACAATGGGTGCTGAAATTCAG
Organism: Saprospiraceae bacterium; assembly: GCA_029263015.1. Classification (GTDB taxonomy): domain Bacteria; phylum Bacteroidota; class Bacteroidia; order Chitinophagales; family Saprospiraceae; genus UBA6168. The sequence continues at coordinate 46,740 of JAJCYI010000243.1, forward strand.
AATTCACGCCTCACTGGCGACCTGCTGGAAGAAGACAAGATAGTCGAAAAGAACTTCACGCGGTTATTGCCGAGCTTGTTCTTGAATTACGAACTTGGTACCAGTCGCAATTTTGATATTGAATATCGAACAAGTTTGAGAGAGCCGTCATTGGAGCAATTGCAACCTATTGTGGACAATTCGAATCCACTCAGCATATACACAGGCAACCCAGATCTAAAGCCAGAATATATGCACCAATTGAGAGGTAATTTCATGCTGTTCGATCAGTTTACTTTTACCAGTTTATTTGCTAATGCGAGCGTCAGTTATGCCAACGACCGCATCACAAACGCCAGCACGGTCGATTCGCTGTTCCGCCAAAATATCCACCCTGTAAACGTAGACCACGATGTCAATTTTCGGGGAGGATTTCAGTTCCGCACACCACTTCGATTCATCAAAACCAACGTCAGATTGAGCTATAATGCGTCGTGGAACAAAGGGATCCAATTTGTGAACGAAATTGAAAATGACGTGGAGCGCCAACGTCATTCTGTTGGCCTTTCATTCGACAACAGGAAAAAAGATATAGTGGACTTTACCGTTGGAGGGCGCGTGAGTTACAACAAGTCGGCCTATTCCGAAAATGGATCACTTGACCAAAATTACCTGGACCGCCGCTTTTATTCTGACCTCATTATTTTACCATCGGATAAATGGGAATTCAGCACTAGCCTGGACTATACTTTTTATTCAGAAGCGACATTTGGCGAGGAGCGGGCCATCCCGATCTGGAAAGCAAGTCTGACACGTTATGTCCTGAAAAATAATCGGGGACGGATTTCGCTCGCCACATTTGATATTTTAAATGAAAATATCGGCATCAACCGAACCAGTCAACTGAACTATTTCCAGGAAGAACGGATCCGTTCGCTTGGCCGCCATGTCATGTTGACGTTTGCCTATTCCATTTCAGGTTTCAATAAGGAGAGTGGTGGGATTGAAATTTCAGTTGATAATGAAAGGCGATGAATGGTGAATGGCTTAACGTGAGTTCTGGATAGCAATCTTATTGTCCCGTCAGGGACGGAACATGGGTAACCAAGCATTTGCAGGGGTTTTTCGTCGTGCCGTAGGTACGCAACGGGGAAAATGTTACGTACCTACGGCACGAAAAATACCGTTGGTTTGGCATTGCTACCCATGTTCCGTCCCTAACGGGACAATCAAAGGACTGAAACCGCCATAAGCTCTTGATTGTCAAGGATTATTATCCAGAACTCACGTTTGATTAGTAAAACCTGATAGTAATAAATTACATTTAACGTAGCCGTATTATAATTGAATAGTCATTTAAATTTCGACCGGGAGGTGTAACCATCCGGTCGATTTTTTTGTCTTTAAAATCCAATATACTGTACCATTTTAGGTCTTGTGCATTTGCAAAATAATATTGAGGATGTTGAGATATATGATTACACGATTTTTGATTTTGGGGCAATCAATCTAAATTCAATAATCAAACATCATGTAATCTTAAATCAAAGAAGAATGGTTCTTCGACAAATCCCGTGGAGAACCCAAAACCGTTAAAACGGTTATCAGGTTGCTACCTGATTATCAACCCACGACTTAATACTACTTTGTCAGTATGATTCTTGTTGATCGGATGGCTAGGCCGTCCGATCAGGAACAAATGGGTTTTAGCAAAGTGACAAAGTAGTACTGAGTCGTGGGTTAAAAAACGACGACCTCCTCAGATGGCTAAAGTTGTCAATGAACCAGATTTAAGATTACATGATTTTGGGGCAATCAATCTAAATTCAATAATCAAACATCATGTAATCTTAAATCAAATTTTTCTACCTTACGTTTGTGCAGTACTAAAACCAAACCCATGCCTGACAACGTCCTCTACCCCATCGCCAAAGCAGAGCAACTCGTGCAAGGTTTTCTTGATTGTCGACTTGCCAAAGACGCATTTACGCATGAAGCGCATCTGATTACCGGCCTTTATATGTTGGCCAAAAATGAAGATGAAGCGTTGCCATTGCTGCGACAAAATTTGAAAAAATTCCTAAAATACATTGGTGTGGAAAGTACCAACACAAGCGGTTACCACGAAACGATGACTGTGTTTTGGTTATGGGTTTTGAAAAAACAATTCGCTGGCGCAAATGGCCATGTGCCCTGGAACCAGGAAAACGTAAATACAATAATCGATGATGCAAACCTGATCAACCGCAACCTTTGGTTGGAATACTATTCCAAAGAATTGATTATGTCCGTGGAGGCAAGGAGAAAGTACGTCAGGCCTGATATCAAACAATTTTGAATGAATATAAGCACTGGAATTCAACTGTTCATGCAGTTAGTTGTTGCCCAATTGGACAAATCCAAAAAATCAATTTGAGAACAGAAAATATTCAACCTCTGAGCTTATGAGATGGCTTTTTTTTATTGTTGGCTTGTCACTATTAATAATTGCCTGGTGCCAATTCCCCAATGCTGATTCAATCCTTGAACGAAAAAAAACCGAAAAAACCGAAAAAAAACCCTTTTATCTTGGTGGAATCCACGTCAATGAAGCCAGTTTGGAAAACTGGACCAATACCGTGCAACAGGTTGGTATGAACACAATTGAAGTGACCAACTATGGCAAACAATGGGATTGGGACTCAGACACCATTTTTTTTGATAAAGACCTAAGCGGGCAAATAAATGAAATTAGGGAAGCCAAAAAAAAGGGGCTGAAAGTTGTGATGGTTTTGAGGGTTCAACTACAACACTGGGTTGAGAAAAACTACTTTTTATGGCATGGAATGATAATGCCAAAAAATGATACCCTGCTCCTTTCTTGGTTTCAAAAATACAAGGAATTTAACCTTCAATGGGCAAAAATCTGTCAGGAGGAAGGCGTGGATGTGATGGTTATCGGAAGTGAGTTGAACGCGCTGGCATCAACTGTTCCGATTCAAACCATGCCCCCACTCTATACCTATTATAATAACCGCTGGCTCCTGGCTTTCAGAGAAAAACGGCTTCTAAAATATAAAAATACCCTGCAAGAAAAAAACCTTGGAATTTCCGGCTATCATCTCGATAAAAATGGTGACACTTGGCTTGAGGATTTTGTTGATGCCCGAATTACCGCGCATCACAATTGGAGTAAGGCCATCACTTTCGGGCACCAAAAGCACCGCTTGAAAGCGATGAATCAACGTCGGAAGTTAATCAAAAACCAATGGGTTGAATTAATTCAGAACGTCCGGAAAATATACAAGGGGAAACTTACCTATGCCGCCAATTATGATAATTATCAGGAAGTGGATTTTTGGGACCAATTGGATTTCATTGGCATCAATGCCTATTTCCCATTAAGGAGCCCTACCGAAGATTTGCCACCAAAAACAGAATTGCTTGCCAAGTTTGAGAAAAATTGGAAAAATATTTTTACGAAAATAAATCAATTTAAAAAAAATAAAAACCTGAAAAATAAGCCCTTGCTGTTTACCGAATTGGGCTATACCTATTATCCGAATTCTACGGTAGAGAGTTGGAACGGCAGTGGTTTTGCCCTACTTGGGCAGCCTTGGAATGAAAAGTTGGTTGTTTGGGAGGAACAAGACAAATGCCCCCAAGAGCGTTATTTGGCGATAGAGGCCCTCAGAAAGGTGGTGCAATCTTATCGTACCTATTTACAAGGTATTTTGTATTGGAAACTCACTACCCACGATTATTTGATAAAAGAAGAATCCTTTGCCCTGCATATCAATCCTTCGCCAACAGATAGTTTGCAAAACGCTTTGGTCAAGTTCCTTGAAGACGAACCCTGATCCACCGGTGCGGAACAGCACCCAATGTTTACCTTTATGGCCATTAAAAAAACGAAAACCAACCATACATGGATTTATTTGTAATTGCTTCCATACTTATCGTCCTATCTGCTTTGTTCGGATACGTCAATGTCAAGTTGCTGAAATTGCCCAATACCATTGGCCTGATGATTATAGCCATCATTTTCACCTTGGGCTTATTCCTGACCAGCTTGGTCAATTCGTCCCTTTTGCATTTGGCAGAAGAGTTGATTGCAGAGATTGATTTTAAAACTGTATTGCTCGACGTTATGCTTGGTTTCCTTCTGTTTGCTGGGGCCATGCACACCAATTTTAACCAACTCAGGGTACAACGATGGCCAGTATTGGTCTTCGCAACCGTGGGGGTGGTGACATCGACATTTATTGTTGGGGCACTGACTTATTATGTGTTTAATGCAATCGGCTATTCGGTAGAGTTTATACACTGCTTGTTGTTTGGCGCTTTAATATCGCCCACGGACCCGATCGCCGTATTGGGAATCATGAAACAAGCAGGTGTCCCAAAAAAACTGGAAACAAAGATCGTGGGGGAATCCCTATTCAATGACGGGGTTGGCGTGGTCGTTTTCCTGACCATCTTAGGCATCGCAACTGGAGCCGGACATGAAGGTGAAAATAGTAATTCGCTCAATGGGATTGTGCTCCTTTTTTGTCAGGAGGTGATCGGAGGGATCGCATTTGGTGGCATCCTCGGATACATTACCTATCGGTTACTCAGATCCATCGATGATTATGAAATTGAAGTGATGATTACCCTGGCGTGTGTGATGGGCGGGTACGTGTTTGCCCATTACTTGCACCTTTCCGCACCATTGGCAATTGTCGTAGCTGGATTAATAGTTGGGAATGATACCATACGTGATTCCGCCATGTCGAACATGACGGAGGAATTTGTTGATAAATTTTGGGAACTGATGGACATCCTGCTCAATGCGCTTTTGTTTGTGTTGATAGGACTTGAACTGTTGGTTGTAAGGTTCGAAATGGATTATGTCATAGCTGGGTGCCTTTCTATTGTATTGGTGTTGCTGGCTCGATATTTATCGTTGATCGTGCCTGTAAAGATTTTTTCAAAGAAACTGGATTTCCTTCCGCATACTTCTACCATAATGACCTGGGGTGGATTACGTGGTGGTATTTCAATCGCATTGGCGCTGAGTTTGCCAGAAGAAATGAACAGGGACCTGTTCCTTACCATCACCTACATTGTCGTTGTCTTTTCGATTATCGTGCAGGGCTTGTCTATTGGAAAGATCACCACCAGATTAATAGGCAAAGAAATGATGCAGCAAGGGAAGGAAGAGTAGTTTTTTTGTTCGTTGTGGTAATTTCGATGTAATATAAATGGTTGTATATTTCCCAAACGTTCCTTCCAAAAGGGTGGGAATTTAATTCCCACCCTTTTGGAAGGAACGTTTGCCTACACCGCGTTTCTTATATGCCCTTATGCCAAATGTGGTTCAAAAAAATCAGATGCGCTATCGAGAAATCACTCTTCCTGCTTTAAGCATTCAATTGTCAAGAACGGATAGACAAATGTCTTGGCCAAATCAACCCATTCACCTTTCCACTTGAACCCTTGCTCTGAAATTTCGTGAAACGTGAGCCGGGAAATACCTTCCATTCCATTGGGTGCTTTTTGTGGCTTTTCCAGCACAATGTCACCATCTACCCTATTTCCAAACCACACACCTGGTGTCGTCGAAACAGCCGGATAACTGAAATACGTCACTACCCATTTTGCGCTGTCAGGTTGATATTGGCGAATACTTCCTGCATAAAGTTCTCCTTCCCGCCAGACTTCATCTTGCACCGCCGTGCCGTTCATCAGGTATTTGAAACGCCAAACCATGTTAGAGGTATCTTGCCAAGTCCGATCGGGATTGCGCCGCAGACTCTTGCAATCGCAGGTCCCGATCATTTTGGCAAACTCAGCAACTTCGACAGGGGCATTTGGATTGAGTCGGCCATATGGGTGTTCAACAGAAGGTTCGTAATCCATTGGTATGTTCCCGTTTTGAGAAAACAATGGAATCGAAAAAATGGTGAAGCCAATTAACAAAAGGGTGATTTTCATATTTAAATAGTATTAAAATTTGAAATTGAGAAATTCGGAAATTAATAAGCCCCTTTGTAATTCTTCAGAATTTGCTTGTTTTGTTACCCACACAATTCATTTCCCAATTTCTGATTTCAGAATTTCTGATTTCCAATTTCTAATTCCTACCTTGCCCAAGCATAAAGAACGTCAGCCCACTTTTTACTTTCCTGCCTGCCGGCAGGTTACTTTTTACTTTTTACTTTTTACTTTTTACTTTTTACTTTTTACTTGAAAAAAAGAATGCCAAATCTACAAAAAAAACTAACCCTCTTTGGCCTGGTGATGATCGCCATTGGATCTTGCATTGGATCGGGCATATTTGTCACACCGGCACAGATTGCACAGGCAGTCCCCAACACCACTTTGATATTAGCTGTTTGGGCACTGGGAGGGGTAATCGCCTTGACAGGGGCATTGACATTTACAGAACTGGGGGGAATGTTCCCAAAATCAGGCGGCGTGTATGTCTATTTGAAAGAGGCTTATGGCGACATGGTTGGTTTCCTTTATGGCTGGGCCATGCTATTGGTTATCTCAGCTGGGGCATTGGCAGGATTATGTGTGGCATTTGCAGAATACCTAAAGATATTTTTTCCAGATTTAACGGATTCTTCTAAAACCAGTGTGGCCGCTGCAACCCTGGTTGGGTTGACAGTTTTCAATATGTTCGGGGTTCATGTGAGCCAGGGGATTTCCAATGTTTTCACAGCCCTGAAACTGTTGGCTATTGCTGCCATTATCGTTGCTGGGTTCATTTATTACGACCCCCAAACTGTGCAACTTGAATTTTCACTGAGTCAAAACATGCCAGACAACCTGACCGTGGCCATGCTCACCGGCCTCATCGGAGTATTGTTTTCAATGGGCGGCTGGCACCACGCTTCCTATCTCTCAGGGGAAGCGATAGATGCAAAAAGAACAGTGCCCCGTGCCATGTTCCTCGGTGTACTGATCGTTGTGATCACCTATCTTTTGATAAATATGGCTTACATGCTATTGTTGCCTTTGGATCAAATTGCACAAACCCCCAGGGTGGCCGGAGAAGCCATCGCTACCCTGGTGCCCTGGGGCGGGAAGGCGGTGGCCATTGCCATAGCAATTTCCATATTTGGCACCATCAGCATTTATACCATGACCGCTCCCCGAATTTATTATGCAATGGCCAAGGACGGCATCTTTTTCAAACAGCTGGCATTTGTCCACCCCAAATGGCGAACGCCAATCATAGCGATGGCCATTCAAGTTATTTGGGCATTGGCGATCTTGGTGTTTTTTGGTGGAATTTTCAGTGAAATCATTACTTTCGTCACCTTCCTCGACATTGCCTTCATGGGACTGGCAGGGCTGACGATTTATATTTTCAGAAAAAAAAGACAGGAATTGGAACGGCCTGTCAGGGCATGGGGCTACCCAATCATCCCGGCCATTTTTGTGCTTATTTCTTTTGCTTTCGCAATAAATACTTTGATGGAAAAACCAGGGCAGGCTGTCCCAGGATTGGTTTTATTGGGAATCGGGGTTGGGGTTTATTTTTGGTTTAAAAGGAAAATAGCAAAATAGGAGGACTTCTCTTTTTGATACGTTTTCTATGCTTTCAATAAATTCCGTAACACTGTCCTGTTTGTTTTCTTATTTACAAGACCAGCCATAGTTATTTTTAATTTAATAAAATAATAGTGTATCAATGGTTGCCAATGACAGATGCACTGCGGCCTGAACTTCTCCGTACTTACAGAGGCCAAACGCAAGAAAGCTTCCACGGGAGCGGTTTGGTGCCTGCGCCATGCGACATTTAGGAGCATGGATTTTATGCACTTTGTTCTCGATATTTTTTATTCTATTTTAATTACTCCAAAATGTAGAATCCTACCTCCTGCCTGATTTACAGGGCTTACACTTTTTCCAATTACAATTCCATTTTCTGGAGCTTCATATTCTTTTATAATATCTCCAAATACATTTCTTAAAGTAGCTATTACTTCACCCTTTTTGACAATTTGAGTTACATTTGGATGAACGGTCAGCAAGCCACCCGTATCGGTGTAAATCCAATATGATTTTTTACAAATAACGGTTTCGCTTGAATGTTCTTCAACTACTGAATCCGTAATTTTAAGGTAACCCAATAAATTATGTATTCCTGTCAATCCATCTCTAATCATCCCTTTTTGAAATAAATTAGGATTGCCTACTTCAAGTGTTATAGCAGGTATTTCGAGTTCGTCTGCCGTACCCCGTAGCGTTCCGTCGCTTGGTGGGTTGTGAACGATGATTTGTGCATTTTGGAGCAATGCCATTTTCCGTACAATCTCGTCACTCATATCTGCACGAATATAATAAGAGTTTATTCTTCCATTGCTTGCTGTATGCAGGTCGAGAAGATAATCAAAATGCTTAATGATTTTATTGACTACCCGCCAGGCATAAACTTGACTAATTGTTCCATTGGGTTTCCCTGGCATAATATGATTAAGGTCTGTGCCGTCCAAAAATCTTCTTTTCTTCCGCAAAAAAGAAGGAACATTTAGAATGGGGATACCAACAATTGTTCCTCGCAGTTGCTTGACATCAAGTTCATTGAACAGCCGTTGGATTACGGGAACTCCATTTAATTCATTTCCGTGGACTGCTGCTGTTAAGCCAACTGTCGTGCCCTTAATTTTTCCTTTTGCAATAATTATTGGGATGCGGACAGGAACCCCCATGCCATCTTTAACTATCTCTAACCAATATCTTGAAATTGCACCTTTTGGGGCTTTATTGATATTTAGTTCTTTTAATATTTCAACATCTGAAACAAGGTTATTTTGCATTTTTTTTGTGTTTTAAAAAATACTTCCAAATTAAATCAATTGCCTCTTCTACCAATGGTAGCTTTTTTAAATTCGCAATTTGAGGAAGTCCCCCAATACTCGTTGTATTTATTTCTGACAATACTCTTTTTCCTTCATCCCCAACCAAGGTATCTACGCCATACATCACTATGCCCATATTAGATAAAATAGGATTGATTTTTTCAATAATATGCCTTTCTTCCTCATCTACTTCCGTATTATTTGAACTACCTCCCATTGTAACGTTGCAAATCCAAGAATCCTTTGGCGGAAGTCTTAGTAATGCACCCATTATCTTTCCATTGACCACTACGATACGTTTATCTCCTTGAGAAACATTCTTTAGATATTTGACACCCAAGAATTGTATGCTTTGGGCTTTCAAAATATTTGCAAAATCATCAAATGCCATTTTTTGTTTCCCGAGCCAAACTACATTTCTTTCTATTTTGATTATTCCTTTTCCGCCATATTCTCTAAATGGTTTTAGGACTATAGGGAATTGATTTTTAAAGGAAACAATATCATCTACCGTTCGACATATCTTTATGGGGGGGCACAACTTTGGGAAATTGGTAAGAAATTCTTTGCTTCCTGTCTCATAAATTGCAAGTGGATTATTTATGACAAATTGATACTTGAAAAAGTGTTGAATAAAATTCAAAAAATCTTTGTTGAGTGGTGGTGATAATCTTAACCAAATCAAATCATATAATACTGGATTTACTAATTTTAAATTTGTTGAGAGGTAAGACCCATTTTCAGTAAATGTGAAGTTTTCATTAACCGAGCTAACAAATATTTCTGCTTTATTTCCACAATGGAAAAAGGAATAATTTTCGGTATTGGCTCTTGATACAATATCTATTTTGCCCGTTAATCCATGTCGAAACATCCCTTTTGCCAAAGCGTAGAGAGAATTTTCCTTTGAATGATTAGAGTGGTCAGTTAATATCAGGACATTGTATTTCTTCATCATTCGATTGTAATTTCATCCAACAAGCTTTTATCATTATTCAAGCTTTTGAAGAGGCGCATCCTGAATTTTCCCTGTTTATTAATTAAGGTTTGTGCCATTTTATCAATTGCGACCATTGAAAGGACTGTTTGAATATAGGCTTCAATTAAGTCATCCAAGCCAATTCCCAATTTGTTAAAGTCTCTTCTATCCATTAGCATCAAGCGAGTGGTATCGCTTCCCCACGAACCATCTTTGTTCTTAAAAGATAAATTTGTTCCAAGCATACCCCAACTATCTGTACCACTTTCAATATTATCCACCAAAGGTTTTTCAGATCTTCTGGCATAAGTACATAATGGTCTAATACCTTTTTCAGTAGAGCTGACCATCATCCGAATATCTGCTACAAAAGTTTGATTTTTTTGATTCGGAATAGTTCCTACATGGTACAATTTTCCAGTAGATGTTGTGCTACTCCAGTTAGAGTTTCCAATCAGACTTTGAACAATAAATAAGTCATAGTCAAATTCTAACTCCATGAATTTATCAAGTTCATCTTCTGTAACAATCGTATAAACTCCTTGCCCTGCGTTACTGTATGGAACCTTAACGACTGCATGTCCTCCCATTTTCTTTACCCATAAAGGAACTTCGTTTTTACTTACATCCCATATCGTTTCAGGGGTGTTTATTTTTAATCCATGTTCTTGTAGTTCGGCATTAAATATATCATAAGCTTTTGCAGCGACCATCTTATTTCGCCCCCCCGATAAACAGGCAATAATTGGATTCAATATTTTCGTCTTTGAGTGCAAGGGCAATCTATTCCAAGGCTTTTGAGTAAGGTATCTAAATGCTGCCCTTATTGGAATGAAATCTTCCTTTTCATCCAAAAGGTGCATGATTCCATTCTTAAATATCACCTTTGGATTAGGATCATCATGGTAAAAATCCACGTAATAAACTTTTTCCTTCATCACATCCGCAATTACTTCAGCATATCCAGATGCTTCCATAGGGTTTTTGTCATAAATTACAGCCAATCCACCTTTGATTTTATTTCGTAGGTTTTTCAGGAATGGTTTGAATGTTCTTTCGACCATCAATTTATAACTGCCTTGTTCTTGATTGTCATTAATTAGTGGCATTGATTTTTGTCCAGAAGGACAAGAGTTATTTTCTATTACCACCATTTGTCGTTTTCCACCTGCTGAGGTAACATTGAGCAAATCAGCACCTGCCCAAAGGAAGTGTTTAGCACGGTGATTGAGGACTTCTCTCAATTTATCGCCATTTACAGTTGGGTGCATGTGGCAATATCTTGTGATAATTCTTTCCTGTTCCAAATTTAGAAAGAAATTAATCATAGGATGAATTGTTGCATTTAAAGCCTTTGGATACCAATGGTTGTGCGCTTCAAATTCATCTGGCTGTACAATTCTTATTTTGTCCAATTTCGTTAATCAATTTTAGGTTGTAAAAAAAATAGAAACCTAAAATTAGGATTCTTGTTCGATATTTTTTAGTTTTTTAGTTCTTGGACAAATCCCGTGGTAAGTCGTTAAAACGACTGAAGAAATCGTCGTTTTTTAACCCACGACTTCCCACCAATCGGCAGGCAGGAAGTCGAGGGTTGATAATCAGGTAGTTACCTGATAACCGTTTTAACGGTTTTGTGTTCTCCACGAGATTTGTCTAAGAACCGTTAATTGAACACAACGTCCGGTACTGGGGGCGGTGGATTGGCGACTTTCAGTCGCAACTTCGACCTATGGACTTTCAGTCCATAGTATTTGAGTTTAGTGATAATAACTTAACCATTACCCAGGCATATACCATTGAATCCAAAAGAATTTCAACACCATGTATCAACTCCAGGGTAAGCGGTAATTGAATAGCAAGGACAAAATCATAAGAAAATACAAGAACGAAATGAGCTAAACCCAGAAATAAAATCAGTTGCATCTTGTTGCCCATCCAAGTGATCAAAATTGGTAAAGTCACCAATAAAAATAAAATACTTCGAAAAACTTGAACACCCATAATTACACCTACGGCTGGAACAGTTAAATTCAAATTGCTTTGTTGGTAATAATCCATGACAAAAGGGGAAGCCAATATTCCAAATAGGAAGTAGATAATAGGAAATGAAATGATGGCTAAAAAAACCCGTATTGACCATTGCTTTGTTGTCTGAGTTTTGAAATATTCTTTTAATTTTTCTGAAAATACCTCAAAGCCAGACTGAGTTTTTGTAAGCAAGGTCGCAACTAATGCAAAAATTAAGGATGGTATAAGTATGATTAAAATAATCCAAAGGTTACCATCTGTTGTATAAAAAGAGTTTTCTACAGAAACACCAATACCAAAGCAGGCAAACAAGAATAAAAAAACTATTAAAAATCGGGACATAAAATTACCTCCGATTTTTTGAATTAACGGAAACAAGCCTAATGTCAAAATTAGACTTCCTGTCAGAAGATAATAAACAGCAACCGATTCGGGTGCTTGTGTGGATAATCGGGGAGTAGCAATTCCCAATTGATAAAATAAGAGTCGGCTACCTATTAATCCTACCATAAAGGATAAAGTCAGTATGATGATTTTCCAAAAAATGGAAACTAAAATTTTTGCAATGTTCTTTTTCATATAAAAATCATTTATTCATTCCTCCTTCTTCAGGTTGCCGATAACGTTTCGTGTATGCGTAGTTTGCCCGCATAGGGCAAATTATCGCATACACATTGTTGCAGGCTGGGTTTATTTATTTGAATAATCTTAATTGGCTTCCTTCAACAATGTTTCTTAATTCTCCAAAAGAGTATATAACAAAATCAGGTTTTATTTTATCTTCCTCATAGGTTTTTTTTATCTTCTTCTCATCCCAATGGGTTATTTTAAGTAAGGTTTTAAAGTTCTTTTCTTTAAATACTGTTCCATACTTAGCCCATATAGTCTTAGCGCCAATTATCTGTGCTGGATTTAAATCTTTAGAGATACTATCACCTACAACATATGTTAACTTGTGAGATGTTTTTAAATCGTCCAAGACTGTAAGGTAGGCAAATGGATTTGGCTTAATTTCGTCCTTTGAAAACTCCCATCGCCTTTTTATATGTTTCGAACGATAATACCCTTCGTCATTTTTTTTAATGATTATATCGGTATATTCATCACGAGGAATTTCAGAGTTTTGCCAAGCTGCTAATCCATAGATATATTTGTCTAATCTTAGCTGCTTTAGTCTCGCTTCTGCAAAGTAAGCAGGTGCATTCGTTACTGCTATTATTAATACTCCCTCATTTCTTAAATATTCAAGAGTTGACTTTACTTCTGCATAAGGAATTAAGTTTTTCTGTCGAACTCTTGCAAAAACTTTTCTTCCTACTTCAACAAATTTATCTGCATCCTCTTTTGAATACTTTTTTATACTTGGCAATTTTTGAATAATAAATGAATACTCTAATGTTCCAACCTGCTTAAATATCGTTTTAAATTCTCCTATTAAATTCTCCTCTTCCATTTCCATTTCCCTTGCGAGAGCATGTACCATTCCTCTGAAACTGGGAGCAAAATAATCTACCCAGTTATATAAAGTGTTATCTAAATCTGTGATAAGAATAGAATTCATAGTAATGTTCATTTTCGTTTAATTAATCAACGTACCATAGAGTTACATCAAATTCTTTTAGCTCATTCATTGAATCAATTTTCTTTGAAATGAATTTTGAGTACTCTTTCATTTTTTCTGGTCTTGTTGGGAAGCCGCCATAAGACAATTTCAGTTGGTCAAAATCTACTTCGGTTATTTCTTTCAAAAGAAACCATGCAGGATATCTTCCCCTATGATAATATGATGGTGATGTTTCAGGATTCGGAGTGCCAATTTTATTGTTTTTAGGGGCAACTAATATCTTGAATATCTTAGCTTCATAAATCTTAAGCAAACCAGTATTGAAAAGATACGCTTTGGAATAATTGCTTTGTTCAATTTCATTAGCGATGCTTTTAAATAGGTCAAATGGAGGTGTCTCATCTTGTTTCATCCACCAACCCCACCACACTTCTCCAAATCTTGTTATAAGAGATTGATGGTCATTTATAGTGCCATCTTCCTCTGTTATTAAGTCTCGAAATCTTAGAATAAACCTCTTTTCCATTTTATCATTTGTTGTAGACCCAGATTGGGTAAAGTTTGTGGTAATATGCATTTTCTTTTTTAGTTACACCGCCTGATTTGGCTAAAAAATCTAACCAATCGGGGTTATTCAGAACTGCTTCTACATCAAAAAACACTTCAAATCCATCCTCGATTGGCAAGTTATATGAAAACCCATTAGGAATTTTGGATAAAGTGTATTCTATTGAAACACTACTCACCAAAATTAATAATTTACCTTTTCGTGTAAGTACTTCTGATAATGAATTCATTATTTCATCAATTAGAGAGAGTCCCCCAACTGCTTCAAAATAATCTCTTTTACTATGAAATCTATCAAAGCTTTCATCTAAGAGTGGAATATATGGAGGATTGCAAACAATTAGGTCGAAGCTTTTTCCAAATAGTTCTTTTTGGAAATTACCGAAAGATAGGTGAATATCCATATGGTCAAACCTATAAGCGTTAAGGTTTCCACGTAGATTCCTATGGCAGCAATTTACCGACCCAAAATTAATATCTATAGATTTTAAACTATTTATTGTGCCGAAGTTCTTTGCCATTGAAACTGTAATAAGTCCATTTCCACATCCAATTTCTAAGGCACTTTCAAAATTAAGGTTTTCTGTTTCATATAATTGCTGGGTCAATATTTCAGCAATGAGAATAGTATCAATCGTGGGTCCGAACACTTCTATATCTTTTCTTCTATCAACATGTATCAGCACACCTCTATGATAAACCATTTTGTGACCAGTACTCAAAATTTCTTTTAAAATATTTTTTTCTTTTGTTCCTGTGAAGCTAATAATTCCCCAAAAGTCAAAAACAGATTTAGGATTATCAATTAAATCTACAAAATGGAATTTAGGGTATGCTGAAACTATCTCATACTTCAAAATGATACACTTTGACATGCCGCCCAAATAATATAAAACTCCTCCCTTTCTTGGGATATCGGCAATCAACCTCGAATTTCGAACTGATATAGTTAGATTTTTTATAAGATTAGACCAGAGTTGATAAAGTATGAGGGCTTCGGGTTCTCCGTTATTTCTTGGGTCGTGTATTTCTAAGTTCCATTCATTTACTTGCTCTAACCATTCTTTTAAGTTGTTAAAACCCAATTTTTTCAATATTTGGTCAGAATTCGAAAGGGAAAAGAAGTTAATAAATCCATCTGCGGAGGAGTTTTCATTTTTATCTAATACCCTTGCCCAATCTTCATAATTACCACTTTGGATAGAATTAGTAAGTATTGATTGAAATTCTTTATACTTATCTGATTCGAAATTTATCATAGGTCATTAATTTATTATTTTCTTTTTTTCTGCTTGCCTGCAACTCGGATATAAACACACCTGGTGCGTTTATATCACTTATAAACAATATTGTTCAATGTATTAGGTCACTTAGCCAACTAATTATCTGTCAACAAAATACAGATAAATATAAACAAAATTATTAATTTATATCACAAATATTTATAGGCGAGGTTGTATGTCTTCATCAGTAATGTTTGTTCGCTTTTTTTGGCCTTTCAAAAATTCGGTAGAAAGGTATTGTGGGTTCCTAAATCCGCACTATCTGTTGCCGGATTTGGAAATCTGAGCTACCTTTCGAAATGAACTCTCTGCCAGCAGCTGAGTAAAGGTAAAAATAATCACGAACACCGCCCAATGCCCTTTTCTGCCTGTGGGCCTACCTAAAGTATTGAATGAAACGGGTCCTGTTTTTCAGACTAAATTCTGGAGGCCTTGGGCTTCGTCCTTTACCTATCCTGCTGCCAGTGTCCTCTCTATTCTTCACATTGCATGCAAATTCAAACAAAACCTTAACGCCCCACCAATGCAAACACCATTGCCCAAAACCCAGTATTTTTACGCCTAAAATAATCTTCCCTTAAACATGAAACGACTTTTTTCCAATAAGCCCTTTTCAACCTTGTCCCATACCTTTTACCTTTTACTCTTTACTTTTTATTTATCCCCCCTAACTGCTCAAGAAACAGGCTACCGAATCGAAGTAGGCATTGATGCCTATGAGAGCGAGCAGGTCTATCTGGGCTTTCGCCGGGCCGACAAGGTTTACAGCAAGGACACCACGGCCATTGCCGATGGCAAATATGTTTTCGAGGGGGAAGAAGCGCTGCCGCCCGGCATTTATTTGATCTTGATGCCGCCCGACAACAAGTTCCTGGAATTTGTAGTCACAAAAGAGGAACAACATTTTTCCTTCACGACAAAAGCACCTTCTTTTTATAAAAATATGAAATTCAATGGGTCAGAAGAAAATCGGTTATTACATGATTACCAGTCGTTTATGAATGAACAGGTTGCCCTTTCAAGAAAAATTGAGGCACAGATCAAAAACGAAAAGGACGAGAATAAAAAGAAGAAACTCACTATACAAAAGGCAATTGTGAGCAAAGGGGTGAAAGCTCACCAGACTAAAACAGTCAATGACCACCCTGGGACTTATGTCTCCAAATTGGTTGCCGCTTTCCAAAAACCAGAAATCCCGGAAGCACCTGTCAATGCTGACGGTACCTCAGACGAACATTTTGCATTCAAATATTATAAGGCTCACTACTGGGACGGTTTTGACCTGTCAGACGAAATATTTGTGAACACACCTTATCTCAAACAAAAAATTGACCGTTACCTCGACAAGCTGACCATCCAAACCCCTGACAGTATGATCGTTGCGGTAAATTATATTTTGGAGAAGGCTGCGCAAAATGACAAGGTGTTCCGCTATTCCCTTCCTTATTTATTGAATAAATTTTACAAACCAACCATCATGGGCATGGATGAAGTTTATGTCCATATTTCCGATAAATATTATAAATCGGGCAAAGCTGATTGGGCAAGCAAGGAAAGCCTCAAAAAAATCACCGATGATGCTTTTATGATACGGGGAGTACTTGTTGGGAAACAGGCCCCTGATATTAAAGTACAGCTATTTGACCATTCTATCGAACAGTTCACCACCAACCTGATTTCGCCTTATGATGTGGATGCTGAATTCACGATTGTTTTTCTGTGGAAGCCTGGGTGCGGGCACTGCAAGGCGATGACGGCCGAACTGATTCCTTTTTATGAAGAATGGAAAGACAAGGGTGTCGAAATATTCTCTATTTCATCGGCCAATCACATGGATGCCGAAAATGCCATTAAAGATATAAAAGATAAAGGGATGCCGTGGATCGTGACCGCCGACCTCTTCACCCGGGCACGTGCCATGCAAAATTATTATGGCATTTCGCTTCCCAAATTATATGTTTTGGACAAAAACAAAATAATCATCGCCAATCGCGTGGGTGTGCCCCAATTGCCTGACATTATCAATGATTATAGGAAAAATGAAGAAAGTGAGAAATGAGTGTTAAAAATGAAAAATGAAAAATGCTACAGAAGCGCCGCTTTTCTAAAAAGCGTCGCTTCTTGTTTCCTCCAAATCCACAATATAAAGATCTTCCATCCTACATTTGCAACGAAACTTAGGAATCAGGTTTCAAGGATCAGGTTTGGAGCCTGACTCCTGACCCCTGACATCTCACTAAGATGAAAATTATTATTGCAGGAAAAGTAACCTCAGTGGAAGGTATCACTGAGTACCACCTGACATCTCACTAAGATGAAAATTATTATTGCTGGAGCAGGCGACCTCGGCTTCCACCTTGCCCAATTGTTGTGCATTGAGAATCAAGACATTACACTGATTGACAACAACCAGGAAACACTTGATTATGCGGCCAGCCACCTTGACGTACTGACGGTGGAGGGAGATGCATCGTCCATTGATGTGTTGGAAGAAGCTGGGGTAAGCAAGGCCAACCTGGTACTTGCCGTTACAACTTCCGAATCGACCAACTTGGTGACGGCCATACTCGCCAACAAAAAAGGGGCCCGGCGCACCATTGCCCGGGTCAGTAACCCCCAATACTTAAAGGATCAGCACAGTCACATGTTCCACGAACTCGGAGTGGATTCGCTGTTCTCTCCCCGGTTACTGGCTGCCAAAGAAATCCAGCGGTTGGTGAAAAGGGTAACATTTACAGATAATTTTGAATTTGAGGATGGGAAAATTTCGGTTGTTGGCATCACGCTCGACAAGTATTCGCCGCTACTGAATACGAGAATGGACGAACTCCGCAGCAAAATTGAAAGCGAAGTGGCACTGAGGCCAATGGCCATCCTCCGCGGGCACCGCACTATCATCCCGCATGGGGAGGTGGTGTTGAAAAAAAACGATCATGTTTATTTCATAACCCGCACCGATAAAATAGATCTGATCGAAAATTTTGTGGGGGGCAAGAAGACCAAGGTAAAGAAAGTAATGATCCTCGGTGGTACCGGTTTGGCTTATGAAACCGCCAAGCTGCTTGAAAATGATTATAATGTTACGCTCATTACCGAGGATAAAGATCGCTGTAAAAAATTAGCCGAAAAACTCGACAAATCATTGATTATCAAGGGAAGATCTGACAATATCGACCTGCTTCAAGAGGAAGGTCTCGACCATATGGATGCTTTTATTGCCCTTACCCCAAACTCAGAAACCAATATCATCGCCAGCCTGACGGCTAAAAATCATGGGGTTCACAAAACCATCGCCCAAGTGGAGAATAAGGAGTACACCTTTATTTCCCAAAATATTGGCGTGGACACTTTGATTAATAAAAAGTTGATCGCCGCCAACAACATTTTTCGGTTTGTCAGAAAAGGCCCGGTAAAAGCCATCATTGGCCTTCACGGTGTGGATGCTGAAGTAATTGAATTTGAAGTATCTAAAAACAACAACCTGACCCGCAAGAAACTCAGTGAACTGCATTTCCCAAAATCCGCACTGGTCGGCTGCGTCATCCGAGGCGAAAAGACCATCATGCCAACTGGGGAGTTTATTTTTCAGCTTAATGATAAAGTAATTGTCTTCACCTTGCCGGAAGCCATCGCAGCAGTGGAGAAGTTGTTTAGATGAGGAGGGAGGAGTAAGGGGGCAGAATCCCATAGCCGTCAGGTTTGTGTTTTCATTTTTTGTAAAACGATGAAAATCATTGTTTTACACGACATTTAATGGATTATAGATTTAAGATTACATGATTTTTGAATTACGATTTGCCAGCGAGGCACTTCAAATTAGATGTGTGCATCATGAAAATCAATAATCAAAAATCATGTAATCTTAAATCTATAATCAGACTAAAAACCTGATGATCAGCCTCTAAGATATTATCAATTCCTAAACCTGATGGCTATGGGGCAGAATCCCCAACCTTGAAGCTCTGACTCCTGACTCCTCAAACATGAAAGGAAACTCCATCATCAATTTCAAGCAGATCGCCAGGGTACTGGCTGTGTTGCAATTCCTCATCGGGGCCCTGATGTTAACGGCATTGCCATTCTCCTATTATTATGGTGCAGGTGATGAAATGGCGTTGATAAAAGCATTTGGGGTTTGCATGTTAGCAGGCCTGTTGTTTTGGTTCAATAGCAATACCAAAGATAAATCAATCAACAAGCGGGAGGGGTACTTGATAGTGGCATTGGGCTGGCTGACGATGGTAACCTTTGGAGCGCTGCCCTATTTATTTTGTGGTGAAATGAATGGTATCACCGATGCTTTTTTTGAATCCATGTCGGGCACAACTACCACTGGAGCCACCATTATAGAAGATATTGAGGCCATGCCCAAAGGCATCCTGTTCTGGCGGAGCATGACCCAATGGATAGGGGGCATGGGCATCATTGTGCTGACCGTCGCTATATTTCCGTTACTGGGGATTGGTGGGATCGAACTTTTTTCAGCAGAAGCACCGGGCCCTACTTCCGATAAGATACATCCAAGAATTCAGGAAACAGCCAAGCGGCTTTGGTTGATCTACGTATCGCTCACTGCCATACTTATTGTTTTCTTGAAATTAGAAGGAATGAGTTTTTATGATGCCATCAACCATGGCCTCACCACAATGGCCACTGGGGGGTTTTCCACCAAAAATGCGAGCATGGCAGCTTTTGACTCTCCTGCCATCCAATACACCATCATCCTGTTCATGTTCCTCGCCGGCACCAATTATTCCGTCACCTATTTAGCTTTAAAAGGCAAGTTCAAAAAGGTGTGGAGAAACGATGAGTTCAAATTTTACCTCTTTCTAACTTGCTTATTGGCGGTTATGATTTCTTCCACCGTCTTTTCAATCAAGAATGCGGAAGGAAGTTTCCCTTTTGAAATGGCATTCCGAGACAGCCTCTTTCAAATCGTGTCAATAATAACTACAACAGGTTATGTATCAGCAGACTATACAATTTGGCATCCTTCGCTAACCATGGTCTTTTTCGTCCTGCTGTTTATTGGTGCAAGTGCGGGATCTACCAGTGGTGGAATCAAACTCATCCGCCACCTGGTATTATTGAAAAACTCTCTACTTGAATTCAAACGATTGGTGCATCCGAGGTCTGTTTTACCATTAAAACTGAACAACCGCGTGGTAGCGCCGCGCATCATGACACACATCATAATTTTCCTGTTACTTTATATCATCCTGTTTGTAATAGGTTCGATAGTGATGAGCCTGATGGGATATGATTTTATGACTTCAATCGGTGCGGTAGCTACTTCCCTCGGTAACGTTGGGCCTGCCATTGGACAAGTTGGGCCAACGGATAATTTTGCATTTTTAAGCAACGAGGCCAAATGGTTCCTCTCTTTCCTCATGCTGCTCGGACGCCTCGAACTCTTTACCATTTTAGTACTGATGACGCCTTATTTTTGGAAAGCGAATTGAGTTTTTGAGTTTTTGAGTGATGAGTGATGAGTGATGAGTTTTTGAGTGATGAGTTCGATGCATGACTCACCTTTAATATTTTTATTTTGGTCGATCGGTCGGCATAGCCATTCCATCAATAAAAATATGGCTTAATTGGATTGACGAAGCCAAACTCAAAAACTCAAAAACTCATCACTCAAAAGCCATCACTCAAAAGCCAATGAAGCAGTCCACGATTGAACAGGTGTTGTCGTTTTTAGCGTATCAAAACCATCGCCATTATCCCAATTGCTGATCTGGGCGACAAGGGCTTTTTCAAGGCGATTCCCAGCTTTTTCAAATGCGACTTGCCAGTCTTTCCATTCACTGCCAGACGGGATTTCTGTTTTGAAAACAGGGCTTGTCATATCACATACTGAGAATAGTTCCATTTGCACCAGCAAAACGCCTTCTTTCACCGTTGGATAAAACTCCATGTGAAAAGACTTTGTACTGATAGGATGCAGGGACGTTTCCCTGAATAAATCCATCCCTTTGACCAAAGCATTAAGGGCTTCTTTCTCAAATTTATGGGCATTGAATTTTCTGCGTTTCGGCGGTTTACCCGATAGGGGGTTAATATTCATAGTTGTTTTCAACGTAGCCCTTCCGACTCGCCAAACCATTAATTGTGATGGCCGAATTTGGTCAATAGGCAATGGTTGTTTTTGCCCGGCACTTGAGACAAAGTCGTCCAAATCTTCAAAGTTGCTGTACCTCCCGTTAAAAAAAGTGTTCGTTTTGCCAGACCGGTAAAAAATGGCTGGTGTGTAAGCCACCTCTTCTGGGGCACCTTCGCTGGCATCTACCATCTTTAATTCGAGCTTGTTCCGCTTGGCAATTTTTTTGATTTCGGGGAGCGCATTCCTTTTAAAATCCTGGGAAATTGACCTCCCATCCTGGACAAAAACGACCAGTTGTCCATTGTTTTGTGCTGTGAGTTTGCATAGCGCTAGGGCAAAGCATGCCAGCATGAAGCTGAGTAGTACTTTCATGATTAAGATTTTAGTCAGTTCTAAATGTCGTTTAAGCAGTAGAACAATTTATCATACATATTTCATTATCATTCAATTATTTACAGCGCAAATGAAACATCATAGGCTAATGATCTAAAGCAAAAACTAAAGTCAATAAAATGGATATATGGGAACAGTTAGATTAACAAATTACCCTGAAAACAGGGCGAAGGGCGCTTAGGTGTTTATCAAACGGCGGGAACAGCCTGATAAGTATTTTTAGATCAAAGCCCTCCTTGTAAAAATTTCGCAAAGGATAAAATGGGAAGATCAACCGCAAGGCAAAGATGGCAAAATTTTTTCAAACATATTTATTTTTAATATTTTATTTGAAAATAATTTGACGCCTGGAATATATGGAGATTATGTAGCTGGCGCATAAATGTAACTTGTATTTCCCAAACCAGCAAACATGGTGATAAAAAACAATGTGTGTTTTGTCAAAACATAAGGTTTGGGTACCAGAAGCGACGTTTTTAGAAAAGCGTCGCTTCTGTGGCTTGGAAATGAGAAAAGGACACGGTGTGCTAATTGGGCGGGGCACATGAAGAAGTGGTGACGGTCTGGCCGGTTTGTCGGATAATTTACCTATGCCTTTTTTGGTAAATGTTAAAACCGTTTTGTCCATTGCTTTTCAGGGAAACATTCCCTAACATTGTGATCCGGTTTCGAAAACGTTATTTGCAAATGCCTCTAAATTATACACCGTGAATTAAGGACAACACGCTGCACCGCAACTGACCGAATAATATCTATACCCTGGAACAACCGACCCTTCCCTACCGGGCACGGCCCGCCATAAAGCTGACGACTAAAACGTACTGCACTTACCGAATACTTTCATTTCATTTTTTATTGTTTGCCCTAGGCTTCCATAGTGAGCCTTGACACATTGCTATGCGGTACTGGGGCAAGACCTTAAATTTCTCAAAAAATTACCATGAAAAATATTTTGTTTTCTCTATTGCGTGTGAACCGTACTGGAACACACACACCTTAACAAGGTGTTTGCAAAAGCAATTCCTTTTGATATTCTTCACAGCACTTGCCATAAACGGAAAACTGTTTTCCCAATCATTCCTCCCGACCAGCATTTCACTTGATGTGGCTATCAGTACGGTCAACCCCGTGCCGAACTGCACCAATGTAAAACTTGTCTTCACTTTTACGAACACGAATGATGAGCCTGTCAGCGGAATTGACCTAGACGCAATCCTTTTCCCTACCCTGACGGTAACCAACCCTTTTGGTTTTTTTGCCAATGGGACTTTGATCCCTGCCCCCAACGGGACAGACCCCTATAATAGGTGGACAATGGCAAACCTGACCGTCCCTGGGCTGGACGACCCTGAAGAGGGCATCCTGCAGGCCTTTCTCACCTTCCAGTCACCGAGCTTTTTACCGAACAATCCTGAAGAGGTTTATTATAGGGGCTGTTTCCAGACCAATTGCGACACCCCTATCCCATTCGTCAACCTCATTCCAGACAATTCGTTCGTCGAAATCGGCCTGGACCAAAACTCTGTTTCATTCATCAGCATCGAAGCGACTGGACAGACCGGGGACTTGGTACTGCCCGCCCAGTCACCATCTGCCCAACAGGACGTACTGATCCATGGCACGTTGATCGTTGACGTAAACTATTCGTTCCCCAGTTTCAGCAATCTGTACATCGCGGACGGAGGGACGATAAAAGTAAACCAGCCCAACCGCTTGGACATCCTCGACCAGACAAAAGTACAAGGCTGTGCCGAAATGTGGCAGGGCTTTGAAGTGATGGGCGGGGCCACCCTCGCCATTGACGGTTCGACCGGCATTTCCCAAATGGTGGAAATACTCGACGCCACCACTGCCGTGCTCGTCCACGACGACGCTACCGTCAACGTGAACAACACCCATTTCAAGGACAACAACGTAGGAATAGCCTCCCCTGCCACGGGCGGCCCGATCGATGCTGACCTCACCGTTACCGACAATATTTTTGAAGGGACGGTATTTGGCCTGAACCCTCCCCTGTCGGGCAAGCCCCTGGCAGGTGTCTGGGCCAACAACCTCGCTGACCCGTTGATATTGCTGGACAATGTTTATAGGGGCATGTCAATGGGCATTTCAGCTGACCATTCCTCCATTTTCAGCAGCGGTGAGACTTTTGAAGACCTCGACATCGGCATCAAAACAGTCAGCGACGCAGACCATTTCCTGTTTCAGATCGGCAAAGGGCAAACCTCTGGCGACCCTACTTTTACCGATTGCGGTACCGGGATATTTGCAGAGAACGTTTCGGTCGGCTCAGAAGACAACCTCATGGAAGGGGTCGGTATCGGCTATTCCCTGCTCCGCGGCACTTTCAAGAATACCCAGATACATGACAATACCATCAATGCCTCCCTGTTTGGCATGGCTGTAACACAATGGCAGCCCATCGACTTCTATGTGGATAATAATACAATAAATATCGATGGAGACCCCACCTTCGGGGCGGGCATCAGGGCTTTCCAACTTATCGGCCAACTCATCGGTACACCTGCCACCTTTACCAATAACGAGATCAACCTCTCCAGTGCCAGGCACGGGGTACTTTCGACCAATTCGGGCATCGCTGCTTACCAAGACAACACCATCAACATGCTGAACCCCCAACAGTACGACGGCTTTGAGTTCAACGGCGGGGGCATCAACCTCCTTGACTGCAATGCCATCACGGGCACCGATACGCAAAACGAACAGGCGGCCATCACCTTCTCCCAGTCCTTTTACAGTTTTATTGACTGCAATGCCACCGACGATACCCGACAGGGCATACACATCCTGGGGCAGAACAACCCCACCAGCATGAAGGGCAATGCCTTTGGAGACCACTTCCACGGCCTCATGATCGGCGACCCGAACTTCACCAACTCCCCCGGCGGTGTCACCGGGCTGCAGAACCACAACGGCAACCGTTGGACCGGAACCTATTCCAATGGTACGGAGGGCGCTGGGTATTATGGGAATTCTCAATTTGAAATTCTCCAATCACGACACAAAGTGAATACTGGAGATGGACTCGATTTAAAAACGGATGAGCCTCTTGGGCAAACCAGTCTGTTTATTGATGTTCCTGGTAGTACTTTCACTTTCTTGTGCCCCGGAAGTTGCCCTCCCCCTACCAACAGCCCATTTGGCAACGGCGGCATCTCGGAAACGGACATCCGCATCGCCGACGGCACCCTCACTCCGAGCGGTTATGTGACCGAACAGGTCTGGACGTCCAAAAGACAGCTCTACCGTCGCCTTTTGGACGACCCGATGCTGTTGCAACAGGCTACGGAAATCACAACGTTTTACAATGCAGAGGCCAGCACCACGGTTGGACAGTTCGAGACCACCGGGCAGGGCATGGACGCCCTTTTCGAGCTCGACGGTGCAACCTTTGCACAGATGCAGGCCAACCTGCTGGCCATCGAGACAAAAGCGGGTGAACTGCTCCAGGTAGAACGGCAACTGGCCAACGACCCAACGCCACAGGAAGAGGCCAACCTGCTGGCCCAAAAGGCAACCGCCCAACAGGACATTGCCAACACCGCCGCCGCACAGGGTGCACAGAACACCGCGCTGGATGCCAGCCGAATCTCCTCGGCCGGCCAGCTACTGTCAAGCAATGCCTCCATCCTGACCACAACCAGCTACGAACTGAACCAAAAGGAATACAACCGGGTAGCTGGAAATGGTCGTGAACGGCCAGGACACGCCAGACCAGGCCCAAGAAGCCACCCTCAGGAGCATCGCCAACCAGTGCCCATACTCAGGCGGCAAGGCGGTCTATCAGGCGAGGGCGCTGCTTGGTGACGATACAACCACTTATGACGACGTGGCCATCTGCAATAGCAGCCCACAGCCTCTCATAAAGCCCGAAATTGACATTTCCCTTGAATTCAGCATTTATCCAAATCCATCAAACGGGTATGCTTTTGTCGAACTGAAAGAGGACGCCAGAGATGGTGGTGAGATAATATTGGCTGACCAACTTGGCAGGCAGGTACACTACCAGAAGTTCCGCAAAGGGGACAAGAGAGCACTTTTGGTATTGGATTCCTTGCCAAGCGGTACATATTTTTTGACGTTGAAGTCGGAAGGGAACTCAAACACCAGGCTGTTTACCCATCTGAAGTAAATGGAGTTTACCAGGGCGGATGCGTTTCGCCTTGGTATATTTCCTTTATCGTCAACATCACTAAAACTCTCCAGATGAAAAGCTTCCATTTTCTATTTTTTACTTTAATTTTTTCCATTTCTGTCAATTCCCAGGTCAATCTTGACCATACTTGGCTTCTGGGCACTTTCGGCCCGGGCGAACCGGGTGAACCAGATACGAGGTTCGGCATGAACATATTCGATTTCAATGACGGTGGGCTTGACCTGTCCAAAGAGTTCATGGATGTCGAATTTTTCGTGACCAATTCCAGTATAAGTGACCAAAACGGGCAACTGCTCTTTTTCTCCAATGGGTGCAAGGTATTTAATGCGGAGTTTGAAGTGATGGAAAACGGCAGCGGCCTGAACCCCGGCCTCGCATACGCTACCGGCAACTGCCCAAACAGTGGCAACACCGTGCCCAGCGGCCTGCTCATCCTGCCCTTGCCAAATGATGAAAACAGATATTATATCTTCCACGAATCCGGAGAATTCGGGACTGGTGTGTTCAGCTCGCATATTGCCAAACTGTACTACACCCTCGTGGATATGGAAGGGGACAATGGCTTGGGGGCAGTCATTGAGAAGAACCAAGTAGTGCTGGCCGATACCCTTTCAGGTGTAATGCACGCCATAAGGCACGAAAACGGGCTGGACTGGTGGGTCATGGTGGCAGAGTCCCACCGGGACACCTACTTCAAAGTGCTCTTTACGGAAAACGGCATAGAAGGGGTAACGGAACAGAGCATAGGTGGCACGCCCGACCCTTTTGGGAGCGGAGGGGGCCAGGCCTGTTTCTCGCCCGACGGGAACAGATACGCAAGGTATGTTTCGGGGCAGTCCATTTACCTGTTCGATTTTGACAGGGGGACATCGGAACTGGGCAATTTCCAGGAACTGTTTTTCGTGGATTCGATCCCCGACTTCTTGTTTGGGGGAATTGCGATTTCCCCCAACTCCCGTTTCCTTTACATGTGTACCACCACACATCTCTGGCAGTTCGACCTGGAGGCCCCCGATATTCAGGCCTCCCGTGTCCTTGTCGGGGAATACGATGGCTACGAGCATTTGGGGTTTTTCAAGACCTATTTCTTCAACATGCGCCTCGCCCCCGACTGCAAGATATACATGCCTTCGCTGAACAGCTCGGACATACTGCACGTCATCCACAGCCCAAACAAAAAAGGGCTGGACTGCAACTTCGTCCAGCACGGGTTCAAGCTGCCGGCTGTGAACTCCGCCTCCATCCCCAACTTCCCCAACTACCGCCTCGGCACGGGCTATCCGGTGTGCGACAGTACCATACATCTGGTGGTCAGCAGTGTGCAACTGCCGCACCCACGGCAGCAGGTGGCGGTATATCCCAACCCCGCCAGCGGCCATGCCACCGTCGAGGTGCCCCTGCCGCTCACCGCCGACGGCGTGTGGTCGCTGTACAGCGCCACGGGGCAGCGGGTGTTCTCACAAAAACTGGGAAAAGGTCAACTGCGGTACAATGTCCCGCTGGCAGTTGTGCCGCCGGGGCTGTACTTTTGGGAGGTACGCTCGGAGGGGCGGCAGGTGGGGAGCGGGAAACTGGTTGTTTCACATTAAAAAAAACGGGGCTTATGAAAACTGCTGTTGTGTTTGCAAATATGCCGGGCGGGCTGTGTGCCGCCGACCAGTGCCCGTATTCGGGCGGCGAGGCCGTCCATCAGGCACGTGCCCTGCTGGGCAGCGACACGACCGCTTACGAAGATGTGGCCATCTGCAACAGCGGCCCACAGCCTTTGGTGAAGCTTGATAACAATAGTGCCCTTATTTTTACTGTTTACCCCAACCCGTCGAATGGTTATGTTTTTGTCAAGTTGGATGAAGCAGCAGAAAGTGATGGTGAAGTGGTATTGACCAATAACCTTGGAAGGGAACTGCTCCACCAGCAATTCAAAAAAGGCGACAAAACCATACTTTTGCTGTTGGAAGGAATACCGAGCGGAACTTTCTATCTTACGGTAAAGGCCCAATCCCGGACTGCAACAAAACTGTTCATACATCTGAAGTAAATACTAATTGCCAGGGCGGGACAAAACCGCTCTGGCCTTTTATTACAAAAAAAAAAACTTCAGATGAAACTTTTCATTATTACTGTTTTTGTTCTTACTGCATTATATCCTGCCAATGTATTTTCCCAATTAAAACATGACCATACTTGGCTTTTGGGCAGTTTTGGCCCCGGCGACCCAAACGACCCGTCAGCTAGTTTTGGGATTAACATTTTTGATTTTAACGGCAATGAACTGAACCTTTCCAGGGAATTCATGGATATACAATTCTTCATGACAAATTCCAGTATCAGTAGTATTGATGGAGAATTGTTGTTTTTTTCCAACGGGTGCAAGGTGTACAATTCTGAGTATCAGGTCATGCAAGACGGCTCTGGTCTTAACCCTGGGCTTGCATACTCCACTGGCAACTGCCCCAATAACGGTAATACTGTCCCGAGCGGCCTGCTCATACTGCCCTTGCCAAATGATGGAAACAAATACTATATTTTCCACGAATCAAAAGAGTTTGGAACAGGTGTGTTCAGTTCGCATGCCGCAAAGCTCTACTACACCCTCGTGGACATGGAAGGCGACAACGGGCTGGGATCGGTGGTGGAGAAGAACCAAGTGGTGCTGGCCGATACCCTTTCCATGGTCATGCACGCGGTTAAGCACGAAAACGGGCAGGACTGGTGGGTCATGGTGGCAGAGTCCCACCGGGACACCTACTTCAAAGTACTTTTTACAGAAAACGGGATAGAAGGGGTAACGGAACAGAGCATAGGTGGCACGCCCGACCCTTTTGGGAGCGGAGGGGGGCAGGCCTGTTTCTCGCCCGACGGGAACAAGTATGCGAGGTATGTTTCGGGGCAGTCCATTTACCTGTTCGATTTTGACAGGGGGACATCGGAACTGGGCAATTTCCAGGAACTGTTTTTTGTAGATACCGTTCCTGATTTCTTGTTCGGGGGAATTGCGATTTCCCCCAACTCCCGTTTCCTTTATATGTGTACCACCACCCAACTTTGGCAGTTCGACCTAGAGGCCCCCGATATCCAGGCCTCCCGTGTCCTTGTCGGGGAATACGATGGGTTCCAGTATCTGGGATTTTTCAGGACCTACTTCTTCAACATGCGCCTCGCACCGGACTGCAAGATATATATGCCTACCTTGAACAGTTCCAACACCCTCCATGTAATCCATAGCCCGGACGAAAAAGGGGCAGCCTGCAATTTTGTCCAGCACGGTTTTGTCATGCCGGCAGAAAACATCGCCTCCATCCCCAACTTCCCCAACTACCGCCTCGGCACGGGCTATCCCGTGTGCGACAGCACCATACAACTGGTGGTCAGCAGTGTGCAGGTGCCGCACCCGCAACGCCGGGTGGCTGTCTATCCGAACCCTGCAAGCGGCCACCTCACCATCGAAATGCCGCAGCCCCTCATTACCGATAGCAGGTGGTCGCTGTACAGCGCCACAGGGCAGCGGGTGCTATCGGAAAAACTTGGAAAAGGTCAGATGGGGTACAATGTCCCGCTGGCAGGTGTGCCGCCGGGGCTGTACTTTTGGGAGGTGCGCTCGGAAGGGCGGCAGGTGGGGAGCGGGAAGGTGGTGGTTTCATCATAGTTTAAGTTGGGAGGCAACTCTAAGTTCTATCGACACCCCACATCTTTTTAACTTATTGAAATTCAGTTGTTTAAGTTGGGAGTCAACTCTAAGTTGACTCCCAACTATGCTCCTGCAAATCGTTTAATGTCAACGAGTTATAAAATTGGAAAATGATGACACAAAAGATGTGGGGTATCATAAGAACTCTGAGTTGCCTCCCAACTATGCCCCGCAAACCAATTTGAAAACGGGGGCGGGAAGCGGCGCTTTCAGGAAGAGCGCTGCCCCTGTAAAATACTGAAAATGAACGGACTATGAAACCTGTATTGTGTTCAAATGCCATCGCCGATGCAGTGCCCGCCGGGATGTACAACCTGACCGTAACATTGGACGGAAGGACAGGTGCCCGCCTGTTCAGTATTGTTAAATAAAGAGCATAAACCCGGAAGGCGTCAAACCCTTCCGGGTTTTTTCATTCAAAAACAGAAGATATGCGTTTTTTAAGAATTTTCCTCGCATTCCTTTTCCCTTTTGTATTGCAGGGACAAGTGAAACACGACTATGTATGGATAATGGGAACAAATGGCCAACCTACTGACCCGGCCGACCCACAGGGCATCTTCGGCGTCAACATCCTCGACTTCAACGGCGGGGAACTAAATATTACCCGCGACTACCGCGACACGGACTTTTTCCTGACCAACGCCAGCATGAGCGACGGGGAGGGCAACCTGCTGTTCTACTCCAATGGCTGCAAGGTGTTCAAGGCTGACGGGCAGGTGATGGAGAACGGGGCGGGGCTGAACCCGGGGGTGGCCTACAATACGGGCCACTGTCCACAGAACGGGAACCCCATGCCAAAAGGGATGCTGATCCTGCCGTTGCCCGGCAGTGACAGTTTATATTACCTGTTCCACAATTCTTTCGTGTGGGGCGAGGCCAGTCCGTACCTGGTTTTCAATGGGTTGCTTTATAGCAGCATTGTGGACATGGCGGCAAACAATGGGGCCGGCATGGTAGTATCGAAAAACGAAGAAGTGGTTTCCGACAGCTTGTTCACTGACCTCCATGCGGTAAGACATGCAAATGGCGGGGATTGGTGGCTGATGACATCTAAAACCAGCAGTAACCGTTTTTATAGCGTCCTGTTCACCTCCGCTGGGGTTTCGGGCGTCTTTGAACAGGAGATAGGGCCAATTGCTACCCCAGGTTTTATTAGCAATTCCACCTTTTCGCCGGACGGCACACGGTATGTCAGGTACGACCGTATCAACCAGGCCCTGCTGTACAGCTTCGACCGTTCCACGGGCCAG
>JAJCYI010000244.1 GCA_029263015.1 Saprospiraceae bacterium
GGTAATCCATACAATATGATATTTTATATCATAACGGGTGTGTGATCCTGATCTGTAATATTTCATGGAGGCTAAAATATATAATACTAAAGTCTCCACCTAAAGGTGGGGGATTTCACCCATCCCAGATAAGAAATTAAATAAATTGACGTTCTTTGGGTAGGTTATTTTGGTCTTAGATTTTCTTTAAAAGAAGGAGTATTGTTGATACTATGACTGATTTTAAAGGAAAAAATAAGGGCAAAAGAAGCAGCCAAAAATGTAAATTTATTTGGTCACCGTTCCTAACCTCTACCTCTCACCTTAATCGTTATTTTCATAGATTTAGTGGATAATTGAAGACCTTTTAAAATAAATAATTTAACTTTCGGGTCTTTAAATTACCTGAGAACCCTGTCCTGTTAACTTTGGACAAATTCAAAAGGGTCTTAACAAATCCGATTCTTTGTTCAAGTTATAAGTTCAGTCATCTACAAATCAATAAAACTAAATATCATGGCAATCCCAACTATTATTTTTTTAGTCCTTGCCTTTTTCGTAGTTACCATGGCGTTTTATATTGTCAAACAACAGACCGCCGTTTTAATCCAGCGATTTGGCAAATTCCAAAGCGTCCGCAATTCTGGTTTACATTTTAAGATTCCAGTTATAGATCAAATAGCCGGAAGGGTCAGCCTTAAAATCCAGCAATTGGATGTACCTGTTGAAACGAAAACCAAAGATGATGTTTTCGTCAAAGTACAGGTTTCAGTACAATACCGAATCCTTCAAGAATCAATTTATGAAGCATTTTATGAGCTTCAGAACCCAACGGAGCAGATTACTTCCTATGTCTTCGATGTAGTGCGGGCCGAAGTGCCCAAGATGAAACTGGACGATGTTTTTGTAAGAAAAGATGACATTGCCCTCGCCATTCTACGTGAACTGGACCACGCCATGAACGAATATGGTTATGGAATCGTAAAAGCTCTGGTAACAGACATCGACCCTGCCGCAGAGGTGAAAGTTGCCATGAATCACATCAACGCAGCCGAAAGAAAAAGAACCGCAGCTGAATATGAAGGGGAAGCTGAAAAGATCCGCATCGTAGCCAGAGCCAAAGCGGAAGCTGAGAGCAAGCGCTTGCAAGGCCAAGGCATCGCTGACCAACGTCGGGAAATTGCAAAAGGAATTGAGGACAGTGTTGAGGCCCTCAATAAAGTTGGCATCAACTCTCAGGAAGCATCTGCTTTGATTGTGGTCACCCAACATTACGATACCTTACAAGCTGTTGGCGAACATGCCAGGAATACTTTGATCTTATTGCCAAATAGTCCTAATTCGGGGTCTGATATGCTTTCTCAAATGACTTCTTCTTTCATCGCTGCCCAAGAATTTGGTGAAGAGATGAAGGCTGCTAGTCTAGAATTGAAAACTGCAAATGGCAAAGAAAAGAAGAAATTGAACTGATAAATTATCATTTTTCAAGAATAGAAGGTTCAAAGTGGTTATCCGCTTTGGACCTTTGATTTTTAATCACAAATACGATAATGGCAAAAACAAAACGGCCTACACCTACTCAAAAAAAGAAAGCTTTGGCAATTTCTCAAATCTTGGAAGAGTTGTACCCCGTTACCCCCATTCCTCTTCAACACGAAGACCCATATACCCTGCTAATCGCAGTTCTTCTTTCAGCACAATGCACCGACGTCCAGGTCAATAAAATTACTCCTGAATTATTTGACCGAGCCAACACCCCGCAAACAATGGCCAATCTACCAGTGGACGAGATAAAGCAAATAATCAAACCATGCGGACTTTCGCCCCGGAAATCAAAAGCAATTTCTGAGTTGTCAAAAATTATACTGGAAAAACACCAAGGAAATGTCCCTCAAGATTGGGAAGCATTAGAAGCTCTTCCCGGAGTCGGCCATAAAACTGCGTCAGTGGTTATGTCCCAGGCATTTGGTGTACCGGCTTTCCCAGTGGATACTCACATTCATCGACTAGCTTACCGCTGGGGATTGAGCGATGGTAAGAATGTTGTAAAAACCGAAGCAGACCTCAAAGTTCTTTTTCCCGAAGAATCATGGAACAAGCTGCACTTGCAAATCATTTTTTTTGGCAGGGAATATTGTCCCGCTAGGGGACATGACCCTAACAGATGTCCAATTTGCAGTAAATACGGTATCAAAGAAATTTTCAAAAATGCTAAATAGACCAATACTTGAAGCTTGTGTTGAAACCCTGGAACAGGCCGTGCTCGCTCAAGAAAAAGGGGCTGACAGGATTGAACTATGCATAAAGCTATCGGTGGGCGGTTTGACGCCTCCAATTGCACTAGTAAAAAAAATTCAAAAAGAAATTAGAATACCTATTATGGGAATGGCAAGACCACGGGCAGGTAATTTTATTTATTCGCGTAAAGAATTGGAGGAGATCAAAGAGGCTATTGAATTATTTACAGTACTTGGGATCAAAGGTGTAGTTTTTGGATTCTTGACAAACAAAAACGAAGTGGATATTGAAACCACCACCATATTCACCCAATATGCCTACCCACTTGAAGTCACCTATCACAAAGCTATTGACGAAACACCAGACCTGATTGATTCGATTATTAAATTAAAACAAATACCTGGCATTCAGCGGGTTTTGACATCTGGAGGTTCACCCACTGCATCTGAAGGAAAAGACAATCTTATTAATATGCGACAGGCAGCGGGCGAGGAATTATCAATAATAGCAGCAGGAAAAATAACAAAAGACAACATCGAACACCTGCATAGAGAAATCAAATGCGGAGAATACCACGGCAGGAGGATCGTTTTTTAAATGGAAGGAAAAACAAAAAGGCAACTGAAACCAGTTGCCTTTTTGCTTTAATCTGAACAGAATAAACTTTATTCGAGTTTGAATTTTACAGGCAGATTGAACTGAACCCTTACCGCACGGCCACGTTGCTTTCCTGGCTCCCATTTCGGCATTTTATTTACAACCCTGAGTGCTTCTCCCCCACATCCAGCGCCAATGTCACGAACAACTTCTGCGGCTGTGATGCTACCGTCTTTTTCAACTACGAACTTGATAACAACCATCCCTTCAACTCCATTTTCACGGGCGATGGCTGGGTACTTGATATTGCCGTAGATGAACTGCAGCATCTTGGTGTCTGCACATTTTTTCTTTTCGGCCTTATCCCTAATGTCTTCACATCCAGGGAAAGAAGGCTGATCTTCCACCACTTTGAAGATTTCGTTGTCATTCGTTTTTGGCGGCGGCGGCGGCGGCGGCGGCGGCGGCGGCGGTGCAGGTTCTGGCGCTTCTACCACTGTTTCCTCTTCGATTGAAGTATCTTCAAACGTAACGGTCTCTTCAACAGAAACATCATCAGGGATTTCCTGAATAACAGGAGGCGGAGGCGGAGGCGGAGGCGGCGGAGGTTCAGCAGTACGAGGTGTTTCCATTTCAATTTCATCATCCAATGTTCCTAAAAGTCCAGAAACATCAATAACCCTTTCGTATTGCGTCCAACTGAAAGCCAGAATCATCATTAAAATGGCTGCGAGAAGACCATAATTAAGGAACGTACCACTTAAACCAAATGTATCCATCTCTGGGTATTTGGTTCGGCCTTCAATCGGAGACCTAAAGGTGGTGTCTTTGTGTTTGGCGGTCAGGTCAGTTTGTGAACGTTTCCTAAATGTATGTTTTACCAAAAAGATAATCCCTGCGGTAAGTAACATTAGAACGACGAAAGCTGTCACAACTACTGCGCCTTTGACTTCGAATTCCATAAGGCTTAAGTTTTATGTATGAAAAATCTAAATAATAAATAACTGATTAATGCTCCGGTAATATTAGCAATCATATCCCACACTTCAAAAAAACGCTGCGGGAAGAATGCCCATTGGACAATTTCAAGCAATATTCCATATATTGATACTGAAACAACAGCCCATCTTGCTCGATTCTGGTCATATCTACTCGACCATTTCAATCCTAGAAAAAAAAGCCAGGCCAAAAGGCCATATGCTCCCAAATGCCCAATTTTATCTATCGATATTCCAACATCCGGAACATTCACCCCAGACGAAATTGACAACCAAAATATGAGACACCCCAAAGAGATGCCAGGCAAGAATGGTGTAATCCCTTTAATATTAGTCTTGTTCACAAATAACAAATTGGAATATGAAAAAAAATCCTCCAGAGAAATGAATTTTTTAAGCCCGTAACTGGGGGTATGAACTGAAAAAATTAATTTCTCAGAAGAAAAAATTAAATTTTTATATCCTCAATTCTTATTTATGAACAAGACTATTCAAGTAACATTTAACTTCTGAGATGCAGCAATCAATTTTTATGGTGTGAAAAACGAATTTTTTCCAAAAAATCAGCTGATTAGGTCACCGTAAGCTTCAGCATCCAACAGATTATTCAATTCCCCGGAGTCAGCCATTTCTATCTTAATGATCCAGCCATCCTTGTAGGGGGAAGAATTGATTAAAGTTGGATCATCACCTTCGTTCTCGTCCAAGGCTGGATTGAATGCCAATATTTTTCCACCTATTGGCATTAAAAGATCAGACGTTGTCTTGACCGCTTCCACGGTTCCAAACACATCTCCAGCATTCAAAGCTTCTCCAACCGATTCTACTTCGACATAGACAATCTCGCCCAATTCACCTTGAGCGTGGTCCGTGATGCCGACATATACTATGTTACCTTCTTCTACTCGTACCCATTCGTGGTCTTCTGAGTATTTAAGATTATCAAGAATTGCCATACTTAATTGATAAAGTTGTTTAGTGAAATGAAATAGTTGGGCTACTGCAAGAATAAAATAATTCAGTACCAGCAAGTAACGCCCAAATTTAGAGTTTTTTAGAAATTCACAAACAGATTGGACAAAAATAAAAAACCGGGCTTACGAAAAGGTGATGTAAGCCCGGCGAAAACACGCTCTCTCTAATTCTTTAATTTTTGGAGTTGTTTAAAGTCAGTTTTCCTTCCTGAATGCTATTCAATGAGATTAGTACATAGCGTACCTATCAGACTTTCAAATCATTTATTGTCCCGTACTTTTTGTGGTTGAGATTCAAAACAATCTTTTAGTC
The DNA here is from genome assembly GCA_029263015.1 of Saprospiraceae bacterium. Taxonomy (GTDB): domain Bacteria; phylum Bacteroidota; class Bacteroidia; order Chitinophagales; family Saprospiraceae; genus UBA6168. Next base: position 5,100 of record JAJCYI010000244.1, read on the forward strand.
GTGAAAATCAAACATTTGCATTTAGTCGTGAAGTAAAACTGTAAAAAGTTCAATGCGAAGATAATGGTTTTTAACAAAAACCAGCTTTTATTCAAGATTTTTTTCAGCACGGTGCTGATGGAAACACATGCCAATAAACCAAAGGGTCTCTGTCTGCATAACATATGCCATCAATCCTGCATATTACATCAATTAAGGATTCACAAAACACACATAATCAAACATCTATATTTTAAATCCATGTCGAAATGAGAGGCCAAGAAAGCGACCATTTAGCAGTGGAAATCATGGATTGTAGAAAAACTATCATGGCTAGCGAAAGTATTTAGCTTGGCGGAGCTACCACCTACCATTTCGTGCCAAATAAAATATCTCAAAAAGAAGAATCTTGGTTTTGCGAAATAGTAAAAAACACTACCTTTGCGCTTCTTCTGACAAAAGAAAAAAAAATGATATGAAAAAAGATATCCATCCAAACAATTATAGAGACGTAATATTCAAGGATTTTTCCTGCGATGAGTCGTTCATGACTCGTTCATGTGCCCCATCTAAAGAAACAATCCAATGGGAAGATGGCAAGGAATACCCTTTGATCAAACTTGAAATTTCTTCTTACTCCCATCCTTTTTTTACAGGGAAGATGAAATTTGTTGACACTGCGGGACGAATTGACAAATTCAACAAGCGTTTTGGAAAGTCAAAATTTGCAAACAAAGAGAAGACATCCTAATTTTAGGCCTTCTTTTTTTGGTAAAGAAAAGCCTCAACCAGTTCGGTTGAGGCTTTTTTTTTGTTATTTCGCTGTTGTAATCAATAGACCTAATCCTTTCAGGTTCATCCATAATCCAAGATGAGAAATATCATACTTTTCGATAATGAAATACGTGACAAGCTGTTGCCATTTACTTTTACTCGGCCGGTGTGTGAATTAAGGATTGGTATTTTTACGATTCGGGAAAAATGGGAAAAATGGCTTGGCGGAAAAGTCTCCTACATTACCCAGGATTATCTTTCGGAAAAATATGACATCTCCATTTCCGAACGGAATTTCCTCATCAACGGATCTGTACTCCCCAATCAAGAATTATGTTCTCTTATCCGCCAAATGGAAGATGGCGAAGCGATGTTGCTGAATGGTGAACTGATCGCAGCCGTGCTTGATCGAAACCAATTCAACCGATTGATGTACGATGATATTGAGGAGCTTTCGAGTTATGAGCTGCAAGATACCCCGATCCTGAAATTGAACAATATCTGGGATGTATTCCTAGTGAATAATCAAGCGATTCGTTCTGATTATCAATTGATTACAAAGGGGCGGACATCCCAGACATTGAGCCACACCAACCAAGTGCTCGGTAAATCAGATGTATTTATTGAAAAAGGGGCGAAGGTGGAATGTGCAATCTTGAATGCTGAAAGAGGCCCCATTTATATTGGCAACAATACAGAAGTCATGGAGGGTGCAATCATCCGTGGGCCATTTGCGATAGGCGATAATAGCACTGTTAAAATGGGCGCTAAAATTTACGGCCCGACCTCCATTGGCCCAAATTGCACTGTTGGTGGAGAGATTAAAAATGTGGTCATTTTAGGAAATTCCAACAAAGGCCATGAAGGTTATCTCGGCAATTCTGTCATCGGTGAATGGTGCAACTTGGGAGCCGATACAAACTGTTCGAATCTCAAAAACAATTGGAGTGAAGTGAAGGTTTGGAATTACACATCTTCCTCATTTGCCCGAAGTGGGCAAATAAAAGCTGGCTTGTTCATGGGGGACTATTCGATGGCGGGCATCAACACAATGTTCAATACTGGAACGGTCACAGGTGTGTGCTGCAATATTTTTGGCGGTAATTTCCCCCGCAATTTCATCCCGTCGTTTTCATGGGGAGGAAGCCAAAAGATAACAACATACGATCCTGCCAAAGTATTTGAAGCAATAGAAAACATGGCCATCCTCCATGGAGGTACGCTCACCACCGAAGACCGTCTATTACTTTTAAATGTGTATGAAGAAACTGCCAAATACCGCCCTTGGGAAAGTCCTGAAGAAATGACTAAGAAACTGCAGCTAACTCCAAAATGAAACAACCTGCCTGGAAAAAATGGCTGAGTTACCTATGTGAGTATCCGATTGAAAAAGGTAGCAGTGAGTTGAACCCTGATCTGCAATTGGGTCTAAAAAAAGGCCGATATTGCCTGTCCACGCCTAATGCCATTTATTCATACGGCGACTTGTACGACAACTTCTCCAAAACATTTCAAAAAATAAATATTCAGGAAAAAGACTTGAACGAAGTACTTGTCCTTGGATTTGGGCTTGGCAGTATTCCATTTATGCTGGAAAATAATTTCAATCAAAAAAGCCGCTTCACAGGTGTGGAGGCAGACGAACTCATTGCCTGTTGGGCGGCTCAATATGTAATACCAAAAATGAAATCGTCCATCCAAATGCATCTAAATGATGCTTTGTCTTTCGTGGAATTATGCGAGGAAAAATTCGACTTGATAGCAATGGACATATTTGTTGACAATACGATTCCAAAAAAATTTGAAACAGTTGAATTCCTGGAATCATTAAAATCGTTGCTCAACAAAAATGGCATTTTGCTATACAACCGTTTGGCATTTCGGGAAGAAGACCGATTGCAAACTGAACATTATTTCAACACTGTTTTCAAATCAATATTCCCCAATGCCGGCTACCTTGATTTGGGAGGCAATTGGATGCTTCTAAGTAACAAAGCCTAATTATTCGGGTATTTTGAGAATATCTTTTTCCGCTATTTTCCTCGAAAAAATAAGTCCGTAACTAGTATCTGACCGAAAACACGCAAATTGAGCAGAATTGCTTAACAAGGTATTTTCTTTTTTGATTTTTACTTTCCTGCTCCGTTCAAAAAAAGGATTTTCGGGAAAATTTAACGGAATCAAAAATAAAACTATATGCTTT
>JAJCYI010000245.1 GCA_029263015.1 Saprospiraceae bacterium
CGAAATATTACAAATTTTGAGTGTCTCCGTTTTTGACAAAACCCCTCTAAATCAGCTACTTATGAAAGGCGATTTACAGTTATCAGTTAATGTTGATCACAATCAATTGATTCTGTTCGATTTATAACGCAACACTAGTGAGTTTGGATAAGTAAAAAGGCAAAAGTAAAAAGTCTTGAATGCTTGACTACTTTATACCTTTGCCTTTTTACTTTTTACTTTTTACTTTTTACTTTTTACTTTCTACTTTTTACTTTTTACTTCAAAACATGAAATCAATATCTGTTTTTTGTGGCTCCTCAAAAGGCTTTTCCTCGGTTTATGAAGAATCTGCTAAAACCGTCGGTAAAACGTTTGCTGAAAATAAAATTCAACTTGTTTATGGCGCTGGTAATGTAGGATTGATGGGCGTAATGGCCGACGCAGTTTTGCAGGCTGGTGGAACGGTGCTGGGTGTCATTCCTCAGTTCCTGAAGGATTGGGAAGTTTGTCATACTGGGTTGACAGAATTGATTGTCACAGAAACCATGCACGAACGCAAATGGATTCTGGAAGAGCGGTCGGATGGCGTGATCGTTCTCCCCGGCGGCTATGGCACTTTGGATGAATTTTTTGAAATTTTAACGTGGAAACAATTGCGGCTACATAATAAGCCTATTGGAATCTTAAACGTGAATGGCTATTACGACCTCCTGCTTTCCCATGTAAAAACCATGGCTAAAGAAGGATTTCTTAAAGAGTCCAATATTATGCTTTTTAAAGTTGCTGGCAATGTGGAGGAATTGCTCCGTTTGATGGATCTACCTGTAAATGTGGAAGCGGGAAAGTGGATTTAGAGCATTTTTCTGAACCACATAAGGCACAAAAGGCACACAAAAGATTCCAGCTCTTATGTTTCCTTGTGCGCCTTTTGTGGTTCAAATTAAACAGGCTTTAAAATAGACTAGGGAAATTATTACCTTTGCGGCTGCAAAAATCCTTCCTGCTGGAATGAACCTCAAACTCACAGATTTTACTAAACAAATTTCACAATTTGATTTTAGGATGAAAATGATAATCAGTATCATTGATCGTCCGTAATTCATCAATAATTCAAAAGAATGCAAGCAACAGAGACAACCCTTAAGTACAAAGTGAAAGACATAAACCTCGCTGATTGGGGTCGCAAAGAAATGGAATTGGCCGAGGCCGAAATGCCTGGCTTGATGTCATTGCGGGCGCAATATGGAGACTCCAAGCCTTTGGCCGGAGCCCGTATCGCTGGCTGCCTCCACATGACCATACAGACTGCCGTTTTGATCGAAACATTGACTGCGCTCGGAGCAGAGGTGTCTTGGTCTTCCTGCAATATATTCTCCACCCAAGATCAAGCTGCAGCAGCCATAGCGGTTACCGATGTTCCCGTGTTTGCCTGGAAAGGCCTGACAGATGAGGAATTTTGGTGGTGCATCGAGCAGACCATTTTTGCTTTTGAAGGTGGTAAGCCACTCAACATGATCCTTGATGACGGTGGAGACTTGACCAATGTTGTTTTTGATAAATACCCTGAATTGGTGTCTGGCATCAAAGGCCTGAGCGAAGAAACGACAACTGGCGTTCACCGTTTGTACGAACGTGAGAAAAACGGCACGTTGGTTATGCCAGCCATCAACGTGAACGATAGTGTTACTAAATCCAAATTTGACAATAAATATGGCTGTAAGGAAAGCTTGGTCGATGCCATCCGCCGTGCCACTGATGTCATGATGGCTGGCAAAGTTGCCGTCGTTGCTGGATATGGCGATGTCGGAAAAGGTTCAGCCGCTTCCCTCAGTGGTGCGGGCTGCCGTGTCATCGTTACCGAAATTGACCCTATCTGTGCATTGCAGGCAGCAATGGATGGTTTTGAAGTCGTCAAAATGGATAATGCCATTCCCCGTGCCAACATCATTGTGACTGCCACAGGTAATAAGAACGTTGTGAAGGGTGACCATTTTGAAATGATGAACGACAAGACCATTGTTTGCAATATCGGCCATTTTGATAATGAAATTGATGTTTCTTGGTTGAAAGAAAACCATGGGTCAACCCATGTCAACATTAAGCCTCAGGTTGATAAATATACCGTCGATGGCAATGACATTATCCTTTTGGCAGAGGGCCGTTTGGTGAACTTAGGCTGTGCAACTGGCCATCCGTCATTTGTGATGTCCAACTCTTTCACCAATCAAGTATTGGCGCAACTGGAACTTTGGAACCACAATGATCGGTACGAAAATAAAGTTTACATGCTGCCAAAGCATCTTGACGAGCAAGTTGCCCGTCTTCATTTAGAGAAAATCGGAGTTGAACTGGAAGAGCTGTCACAGGAACAAGCCGATTATATCAGCGTGAAAAAAGAAGGGCCGTATAAGCCGGAATATTATCGTTATTAATTGAAATACGACCATGAATAAATATTAAAAAGCCGCAGCTCATTATAGCCGCGGCTTTTTTGTTGCTGCTGTTGTCCCGTCCAGAAGTGTCGCTTTAATAAAAAGCGACACTTCTTACCCTTGAAGCCAGGAAGCCATTTACCCGAACTCCCTAAATTTGCATCAAATCTAATTCATGGAAAACCCATCACATCTTTTTTCTGAATTCAAACCAGTTTCAAAAGCAGATTGGCTTGCCAAAATCGAAAAAGACTTAAAAGGCAAACCGCTTGATGATCTATTGCAAAACATTGGTGGTATTTCCATAGAAGCTTTTCAACATGCTGAGGATTTGGCAACGATACCAGCTTCTCTACCTTGTTCCAATAATTGGGAAATAGGAGAAGATTTTGAAGTTGGTGGTGATTTGAAGGCTGTCAATGCGAAAGTGCTCGAAGCGCTGGAAAATGGCGTTGATGCCCCGCGGTTTATTCTGGAAAAAAGCCTATCTCCAGATGAAATTTCCATATTGTTCAAAGGTGTGGACTTGAGTATTATTTCAACGCATTTTTATCTTAATAATAGCGGAGTTAACCCAACTACCTTGTTTTCCAATTTTACTAAAATGGCTTCCGCCAAACAACTAGGATTATCGGATTTAAAGATGTCACTCAATCTTGATGACGATGCTGTGGCAGGTGAAATATTGGGGCATTTAAAAAATATTGGAACAGGCATAAAAGTACTGACTGTCAATGGTATAGGATATTTTTCAGAAAGTGACACTGCAACTGAACTTTCCAAGATCATCACAAAAGGAGAGCGTTTATTACATTCCTTTTCTTCTGAACAATTCACTGCTTCGTTCATCAATGATCACTTGCAATTTTCAGTAGCTATCGGGGAAAATTATTTCCTTCAAATAGCCAAGTTGCGTGCGTTGAAATTGTTGTGGTCAAATATCCTTCGGGCATACAGTATTGATGAAAATGCAGTGCCGCTAATCGAAACACACCTTTCACCTTCTTTGCAGAGCGACGATCCAAATACCAATATGATTGCTGCCACAACGCAGGCGATGTCTGCCATTATTGGTGGTGCTGACCGCTTGACGGTTTTGCCTTCTGATGCATTTGAAAAGAATCCTTCCAGTTTCTCAAGAAGGATCGCCCGAAACATCCACCATATCTTACAAATGGAAAGTCACTTTGACTGGGTTGCTGATCCAAGTGCGGGCAGTTATTTTATCGAAAAATTGACGGTTAGGTTGGCAGAACGGGCATGGGAGATATTCCAGAAAAAATGAAAAACCCTCTGGGAAAATCCAGAGGGCTCTTTTTTAATTCTATAAAAAGGCTCAAAGAGTAGCAGGATCATTGGTTTCGATCAATGCAGTTCAAATCTTCGAACGCCTCCTTCAATCGGTCCACAAATGACAGTTCTGCTTTCCGCAGCCAACCTCTTGGGTCGTATTTTTTCTTGTTGGGTTTGTCTGGACCCTCTGGGTTTCCGATCTGGGTTTTCAGATAATCAACATTTGCGTTGTGGAAGTCACGGACGCCTTCCCAGAATGCCCATTGCATATCAGTGTCAATGTTCATTTTGACAGCACCGTAACCGATGGCTTCCCTGATCTCTTCCCTGCTCGAACCGCTGCCCCCGTGAAAGACGAAGTTGATCGGGTTGTCTTTGGATAAGTTGAATTTTTTCTTAACGTACTCTTGCGAATTTTTCAGGATAACTGGTTGAAGCTTCACATTACCAGGCTTGTAAACCCCATGGACATTGCCAAATGCAGCTGCGATGGTAAAGCGTTCACTTATTTTGTTCAACTCTTCATAGGCATAACTCACTTCTTCAGGCTGCGTATATAGTTTCGAACTATCGATATCAGTGTTGTCCACGCCATCTTCCTCTCCTCCAGTTACGCCCAATTCGATTTCAAGGGTCATACCTATTTTACTCATACGTTCATGATATTTTACGCAGGTTTCGATGTTTTCTTTGATATCCTCTTCCGAAAGATCGAGCATGTGCGAGCTATAAAGTGGGTAGCCTTTTTCCTTGTAAAATTGTTCGCCAGCATCAAGCAGGCCATCCACCCAGGGCAGCAGTTTTTTTGCGCAGTGGTCGGTATGCAGGACAACAGGGACGCCATAAGCCTTAGCCATGTTGTGTACGTGCATTGCGCCAGAAATACCTCCCAAAATGGCTGCATTCTGTCCATCGTTGGATAGGCTTTTTCCTGCATAAAATACAGCGCCTCCACTCGAAAATTGGATCATCACAGGGGAATTCACGGCTCGTGCAGTTTCCAGAACTGCATTCACAGAATTGGTGCCAACTACGTTCACAGCTGGCAGGGCAAAGTTGTTGTCGTTGGCATGATTGAGGAGTTCGGTAACTTCATCGCCGTGCAAAACGCCTGCACGGAAGCGACTGTTTGTATTGCTCATTTGTATTTATTTTTGCATTAAATTGATGGAGCGAAAGTACTAAGTTATTTCAAAATGCTTGACCCTAAAACAAAAAGGGCCGCTGCAATGGTAAATTATGCAGCGGCCCTTTTAATTCAAAATCGATCTTCATGTTACATGATCGGTTCTACCACAGGTTCTTCCTCTTCAATAAATAATTCGTGATAATTTTCCTCTATTTCCTTTTCAACCAGCTTGGTAACATCGTCGAGCTTAAGGTTCAATTTCATAGAAATAAATGCCATTTCACCCTCCTCCAAATCATTGTACACCATCAATAGGTTTTTAACAACACCATTTACTTCTTGAATCATTAACTCGAAGTTCATCTGACCACTTTTTATCATGATGAGGTCGTCAAAATCATCTTTGTACAGTCCTTTTTTAAGTTCATTTATAGCTTTTTTGGGCACTGCACCTCCTTCTTCAGAATACATGAACTTAACGGCACCAGCCTTTTTGATCAGGTCTTTTGCAAGTTGCTGTTCTTCTTCTTCCATGTCAGAACTCTTTATAGCAATTTTGCCACCGACCTTTATCAACCAACCTGGCAATTTCATGTTTTGCACTTCATTGCCTCTTTTATATTTCCGGTAAAATTTATTGATGGCCTTGTTTTGTCCAAAAGCAACCATTGGTACAGAAAAAAGGAAAATTGCGAGCAGGATGTTTTTCATTGTCGGGTGATATTATTAAATGAACAATGAGTAATGAACAATGAGAGACAGGTCATTACTCATTGTTCATTACTCATTAAAATCAATGGTCGTCGTCATCATCGTGATCCATTTCATCATTGTACTTGCCTTCAAAAGCTTTGGCTAATTTGCCGACTTCATTGAGGTCAATGGCACCGATAAAACTAATTAATACAAATTCTTCATCTTCACCTCCGACCAAAAGGAGCAATTCATTCAGAATATCCCCACCATCATCTTTCACTAAAAACTGGACGTTTTCACCATTACCTTCACGAACGGTCATCAGCGTTTCATATTCTTTAGTATTGATGATCTGCAAGGCTTCTTTATAATATTTCAGGCCATCATTTTCAGTGGTAAGGATTCGGAGCCCTTTTAGGTCTTTGACGACAGAAAGTACTGCTTCGGCTTCGTCATCGTTAAAATCAAGTTCCATTTTATTGATGAGTTCAAACATTTTACCACTTACATAGACAACTGTAAAGTCTTCATTGTCAACGTATTTGGAAAAATATTTGGAAATGGCGTCTTCTTGTGCAAACATGGTTGTGCTGAAGAGCAGGGCAAACAAAATTGATAGGTATTTCATGTTGAAAATTTTTATTGATTAACAATCGGGTGGTTTCAGTTAATATTGTACAGTTTGGAAAGGCAGCCGGCGTTGCCACGAGCAACTGGGCAATACAACTAATTTTTAGTTTAAATATTTAGTGACCGGTTCGGTCTTGACAATTTCCTTGATGGTTTTACTTTTACCTTTGTTAAGTTTGGAAGAGAGCAATCTTAATGCTTTCAAGGTTTCTTCGTAAGCCAATTGCTCATCGTCGATTTCATAGGCACTCCAATTAACTACTGGAGGATTGGGGTCTGATGGCCTGTCGATAAATAAATAGGCGGCAAAGAAAACAGCCGCAACTGCTGCTACCCGAACAAGCCTTCTTCTCCAACTGTGCATCTGGACTATTTTTGCCTTGTCTTCCATCTCACCAAAAAGCTTTTTCTCAAAGCCTGCACTTAACTCTAGTCCTTTTTCATTTTCAAAATATTGAAAAAGAGGTTGATATTGTGTCAAAGAATCTTCGACTTTGTTTGAATTAAAATATGCTTTCAATTCTACTTCCTCTTGCAGTGAAGTTTCTCCTTTAAAATATTTTTCGATCAAATTTTTCATGACTAAGTATTAATGATTGTTTGGGCAATTTTCTGCATTAAATGGTTTTTGGTGTCAAATTAATCTTTACCAGTTCTTTACGCATGGCCAACCTTGCACGATAAATATTCACTTTCACCTGGTCGAGTGAAATTTCAAGTGCATCGGCAACTTCCTGGTAACTTAATCCCTCAATATCCCTCAGTTGCATCACCATCCTCTGTTTGTCGGGCAGTGCCCGCATCAGGTTTTTTATTTTTGAAAAGAGGTCACTACCTTCTGTTTGGCGGAAAGGGTCGGGTGTGTCGTCTTTCATGTCAAATCCTTCTTTTATGGGTTCCAGCCTTCGGTGTTTTGAGCGCAATTTGTCTATCGACAAATTCCTTGTCACCCTCATGCACCAAGCTTCCACATTGTTGATTTGATTCATGCCGTCCCGTTTGTGCCAAAGCTTGATAAATACCTCCTGAACTACATCTTCAGCCTCTGCCACATCGTTCAGGATGTTGAAAGAAAATCGGAACAACTTGTTCTTGATTGGTAATATGTTGGACTTGAATTCTTGTCGGGTCATACAGTTGAAAGACGGCAGGTGCCTTTTGAAAGTTACAAGGTCAAAAATAAAAAGAGGAGGAGTTTCATTCACTATAATTTTAATGCTAAAGAAAGGTAAACAAAACGCTCATTCTTCTACCTTTGGCGTTGCTAAAATAAGCAGATTAGACTACAATTATTTTATTTACCAACTTGATCCGTTTAAAAAAAATAGACAGCCTGTTGGCCACCAGTTTTATTCCTCCTTTTGTGGTGACCTTTTTCATAGCCCTGTTCGTGCTGGTGATGCAGACCTTGTGGCTTTACATTGATGACATAGCAGGAAAGGGCGTTGGGTTTTTCCTGTTGGTAGAATTAGTGGCCTATATGTCAATTTCCATGATTCCGATGGCATTGCCCGTGGCAGTACTTATTTCCTCCGTGATGGTAATGGGTAACCTCGCAGAGCAGTATGAACTGTCGAGTTTTAAATCTGCTGGGGTTTCGTTGTGGCGAATCATGCGGCCATTAATGGTCGTTACTTTGGTCATTGGGTTGTTTTCTTTTTTTTGTTCCAATTATTTCATTCCTGTTTCCAATCTGAAGTTCAAATCCCGTTTGCACGACATAAAAAACCAAAAGCCTGCTTTGAGCATGGAAGAGAGTTTGTTCAATCAAGATTTTCAAGGTTATTCGATTCGGTTGGGTGATAAAATGCCTGATAACCAGACCATCAAGGATGTCATGGTGTACGACAATCGGGATGCCAACAAAGGCATGCTGAACATGGTGGCCGCTGATAGTGGTCAAATGTATGGTTCTACAGATGGGCAGTATTTTGTGATGCATTTATACAACGGGAACCAGATTTCGGAACCAAAACCAACCAATAAAGGGGGAAAAAGGAATTACCCAATTATGCGGACTACCTATAAGGAGTGGACCAAAGTATTTGACCTCGATGAATTTGAGTTGGACCGCACCGATGAAAACCTATTTAAATCGCACCATACCATGTTGAGTAACCGGCAGCTTTTGGTAGCTATTGATTCTATTGACTTAAAAGTGCAAGACCGGATCACCCGCTTTGATGAACAGACCCATAAGTATTACTATTATTGGGAAAAGGTTGATGCAGCAAGGAAAAAGAAAAAGCGGGAGGAAGATTTAATAAAGCGGAAAGAAAAAATTGCTAAAGAAAAACCAAAACTAAATTCAAATAAAAAGAAAGAAACCAACAAGAAGGGAAACAAAACGGATTTCAAAACCACGGCCCCAACCTCTGAAAAGAAGAAAACTGAACTTAAACAACATAAAATAAAAAAGGAACCAACAACGAAAAAGAAAGATGCCATCCTAAATCCCAAAAAAGGAGGAACCCAAAAAGAAAAAGGGGGAATCAAGAAAGCTGAGGATAAGAATTCTAAGCCCGATAACCTCCTGTCCCAAACCATAGATATACCTTTAATTGAATACAAGACCATCGCAAATACATTCCGAAAAGGTAAAAAAGAAGAACTGGTAGCCAAAGCAAAAAATACAGTAAAAGGAATAAAAGATCAGGCCTCAAGTAATACTCGTTCAATCAAAAAGACCCTTGAATCAAGGGTAAAACACGTATTCGAATTTCATTCAAAATTCAGCATGGCCCTGGCGTGTTTCATTTTCCTGTTCGTTGGAGCACCGATGGGTGCCATTGTCCGAAAGGGTGGTTTTGGTTGGCCGCTCCTCATCTCTATCATCTTTTTTATGCTATTTGTAATAATTAGTATTTTCAGTAAAAACATTGCAGAGCGCTTTGTCATCGATGCAGTATTGGCCTCCTGGATGAATTGTTTGGTTATTTTCCCAATGGGTCTCGTACTTACGTTTTGGGCCATGAGGGACATGGGATGGTCACAGGTTGTAGATTTTTTTAAGGTCAGGTTACCTTGGAAAAACTCAGCTAACCCTGGAGAATCAGCGGTAAATCAATAGGGACATCATTTCCCTTGCTGCAACCTGGCCTTTTACTTTAATGAAACTTCGAGGTGTGCGATCTCCAATCTCATAGGTTACTCCTTCCGCATTAAACTGTTTATAAAACCACCCTTTGGTGACGGGTGACCCAAAACCAGAAGGTGATTCATGTGGTGCATAATCATTTATTGCTCCTCCAATGCCAACCAGCCAAAAATCCTTGAAATTGGGTAGGTTGGAGTTGGCGGTCAGCTCGTCTGAGCCTGTGTAATAAACATCGTTCCAAGTGGAATGGAAATCAATTCCAAGCAATACTTTGCTTTTGTCCTGATTGACTGTTTTGACAATAAAATCAGCTATTTGGCGGATTTCTGGCTGTCGGTAAAATCCCCAATCACGGTTGAGGTCGATGCCTCCGGTATTGTGTCGCCAATGACCAAGGTCAACCCCGTCTGGGTTTAGGAGTGGGAAAACAAGCAGACGATATTTTTTGCGAAAAGCATTTGATAAAGCGTTGTCCTCCAGTATTTCATCAATAAATGACTGCATCGCAAAGTAACCTGTCACCTCTGGAGGGTGTTGTCTGCTCAGAATTACAAGAACTTCTTTTTTTCTGGCTTCACCTTCTTTTATGTCGAGAAACAATAAATCCCGGCCAAGTGAGCTTTTGCCAATTGCATTAAATTCAACACTTGAATGTATGGCTTTGTCTTCGCACCAATCCCGGACATTAGATGAAGTGACAAGCTCTTGTGCAGATACCCATAATGTGTCAGGTCCGACCGTCAAGGTGAATTCTGCATCTGTGCTGTCCACGATTGAGACAAAATTGGAATCAAGTGCTTCCCATTGCATGCCATTCCAACTGATTTTTGGATCATAGCGGTGACGGCCATTTTCATAATGCAAAACTAAGTGGATGAGCCTTTCTTCTTTTGACCAAAGTTTAAAGGAGTACCAAGGACTCATGTTAATGGGAGTATTTTCAGGTAGAATATCCGCCTGAAAAGTATGGTCATCAATTTTGGAAAAACTATTCAGCCTTGCTCCGTCGAATTGGTTGTCTGCAAAAATACCGTCAATGGAATAAGTCTTTTTTTCTTGGTTATTAATGGATCGGGACGTCGTGTCCACAGGTTTTGGGAATTGGTGATCGGTAGCCTGGTATGATTTACAACTGAAAAAGGAAAGTAGTGAAAAGAGGAGTAGGTACAGTGATTTCATGTTTTTGTTTTGAGTATAAAAAATTGATAAAAGGGTTGAGCAATTTCTCAATTTCCAATTTCCAATTTCTTTTTACCATAATAAATTGAGAACCATTCACTTGACCATGCTACTGCCACATGTACTACAACCGCAATCCAAATATTTCCAGTTTTCAAGGTCAACCAGCAAAGAATAATGCCCATTGGGATTGCGCCGATGGTTTCTTTCCATCCTTTTGGTATATGTACCAAAGTATAAATGGATGTATTGATTGTGATTGCCAGGACAGGCCCCATTTCATCTCTACACGTAAATAACAGGTACCCCCGAAACATGATCTCGTAAGCCAATGTGTATAGAAAAAGCGTTAAAGCGCTGACGAATAACAACGATTTCCCCCAAGGTTGCGGGGTGCGTATTTGTGGATACATGTCTTGGTGATCTGGTTTTTTTGCAACAAAAGAATTGATGGCCACACTAAGTAGGATCAAACCAAATATCCAGGTAATTGCAGATTCCTTATTTTGAAAAGTTAGGCCAATGCGTTCAAAATCAACGTTTTGTACAACAATCAATATAAAGGGGATTATACCAAAAATAACAACCCCTGTCAATCTTTGGAAAATGACCCAACTGACTTTTGCCTTTTCAGCACCGTCTCTTTTAATAAAATATCTTTCTAACCGATTGTCAGAAATGGCAAAATGGTAAATGATAAAACCGATCGTGACTGCTGAAATTGAGTAGGCTGCTTGCATTAAATAACTGCTAAAATTAATATGTTGAAAGACGAATTACAAAGCTAATCCCAATGTTCATAATCCCAACATTGTATCAACGAAAAAATCTGTTCTATTTGTCGTTGGAGTATCCATATCGCTGTACTTACTTTTACTTTTTCATTCACCATTCACCATTCACCATTCACCATTCACCATTCACCATTCATCTCTCCATATCCTCCATATTTCCTCTGCCAAATCTTGGCGGGGAGGAGAGCGGCAGACTTCTTATTTGGTGGGAGAATTGAAAGCGAAAGGGGTCAGGCAAGCGGTTTTATGTGCACGAGGAGGCAAGATAGCAGCTTGGTGCAATTCCAATGACATACCTTTTTTTCCCTTTACCAAAGGTTTTTCGTTGAACCCGTTGGTGGCTCTGCGAATCTATAGGTTGTGCAACAACTACAGGTTCAGCCATCTGCACACACACGATTCCCACTCGCACACTTTTGCTGTAATGGCTGTTGCAATATTTGGAGTAAAAGCTTCTGTGGTCGTTCACCGCCGCGTTGATTTTCCGATTAAAAACAATTTTCTTTCACAATGGAAATACAACCACCGATCCATTAAGGCCATTATTTGTGTTTCTCATTTTATCAAAAAGATAATTGAACCATCCCTTAAAAATCCAAACCTTTTGCACACAATTCACAGTGGGATTGAATTACATGGAAATCCTGAGCCGCTAAAGACAGGATTGCGGGAAGAATTCAATATTCGGGAGGGGCATTTTATTATCATCAACCTTGCGGCACTTGCTCCGCACAAAGATTATTTCACTTTCGTAAATACGGCTGCGATATTATTGGAAAGAGGGTTGCCGGCAAAGTTCCTACTAATCGGAGGAGAGGGCGGAGAGTGGGAAGCCATCGATCATTTCATCCAAAAAAAAGGCCTTAAAAATGATCTCGTCATGACAGGTCACCGGTCAGATGTCCCAGGAATTCTGGCACAGGCCGACCTCTTGCTTTTTACCAGTAAAACAGAAGGTTTGGGTGGTGCTACTTTAGATGCTTTGAAAGCAGGAGTACCAGTTGTCGCAACGGCTGCAGGAGGTGTCCCCGAAATTATTGAAGATGGAGTGACAGGATTTTTGGCTACCGTTGGTGATGCCAATAAATTGGCAGATCAGGTGTGGAAGATATTGAACGACAAAGATTTGCAATTGGAATTTGCCAGTAACGGAAAGAAAAAAGTATTGCAATTCTCAAAAGAAAAAACGGCAGAGGAAACTTTAAAAGTTTACCTTTCAGTCACCCAATCGTTTTGATGATCCGATCCGCATCCTTCACTTCAAACCACTTTATCAACCTTACAATTGCGCTTCCAAATATGCCGGGTTCGGTGATGAATTTATTCAGGATGGAAACATATTTATCCAATTCTGAAATCAATATCTTTCTTTCGTGTTCATCAATTTTTTTAGATAGACGCTGGGCAACCACCCAGGCATTGCTGCGGGCTTTTCTGATACTAAATTCCATCAAATGTTCATCGCCTTTCTGACCGAACCAATCCAATAAGAAAAGCAACGGGGAAACCTTGTTGATCTTCTTTTGCATTTCCTCTATATCGTTGGTGAGAATGGTATTGATTTCATCAAAATCAGATTTGAGGTCAGCTAAACTTGCTGGTGGGACAGCAATTGACGCCGCGATACCGAGGTCGAGATTGATGTGGGCGTTCATGCCCATAAAGAGGTGTTGGAGAACAAGGAGGTCATTTTTTCGGGCGGAGTCAAATGCAGTTTTCCAGGATTTTGTTAACTCATTTCCAGACTTATAAGCATCAAAAGCATCGAGGTACCGATTGGCGAAAATAACATCTAAGCGTTCCATTCTTGGACCATCCTGAAAGCGACTATTTAAAATGCCATCCCTGACCTGTTTGGTTACACCTAAGTATAATTGTGCAAAGACGCCCAGATTGTCATTGTTTTCTATGGCTGCCCGAACGATTTGTTCTAGCCTCAATATTACCTTCTCAATAGTATTCGATGGCATAGTTTTGTTTCTGATCGGGGTAAAAATAGGGCAAACACATCGAATTTAGAAAAATGACTTTTTTATTAAACAACGCTACACTAACTCGACCCAAGAATTCTCTCACCTTCCCACCAACTTTGCATAGTCTTTTGCAAAATAAGTAATGATCACATCAGCACCTGCACGGCGAATGCTCAGCAGCGTCTCGGGCATTGCTTTTTCGTATTCCAGCCATCCGTTGCGGCAGGCAGCCAATAACATGGCGCATTCACCGCTGACATGGTAAGCAGCAATCGGCAAGTCAAAATTCTCTTTCATTAAATGGATAACATCAAGGTAGTTAAGGGCCGGTTTTACCATCAGGAAATCCGCACCTTCCATCGTATCAAGTTCTCCTTCAATGAGTGCTTCCTGCTTGTTGGCAGGATTCATTTGGTAAGTCTTTTTATCTTTAGGAATGTCGGTGGCAACTTTTGGAGCACTGTCCAGCGCATCTCTGAACGGGCCATAAAATGCGGAGGCATATTTGGCAGTGTACGACATGATTCCCGTATCGGAAAAGTCATTGTCATCCAGCGCCTCACGTATCGCTGCAATTCTTCCGTCCATCATATCGCTTGGGCCAAGGATGTCAAAACCTGCCCTGGCCTGGGCAACAGACATTTTTGCCAAGACTTCCAAGGTTTCATCATTGACGATCTTGCCATCCCTGACGATCCCGTCATGCCCATCAATGCTGTACGGGTCCAGAGCTACATCACTGATGAGGCAACATTCAGGGAAGTGCTTTTTAATTGTTGATGCAGCTTCCAGATAAAAATTGTTTGGGTCGTAACTATAAGTTCCCGTCTTATCTTTATTCGATTCGGGAATAGCAGGAAACATGATAAAACTTTGCACGCCCAAGTTCATGGATTCCTCAATTTCCTTCAAAATCTCATCAATCGAGAGCCGGAATACCCCAGGCAAAGACTTTACTTCACTTTTTACTTTTTCCCCTTCCACCAAAAATAACGGATTGACAAGGTGGTCAGGCGTCAAATGAGTTTCTTCTACAAGACTGCGGATAGCAGGAGAAGTACGGTTTCTTCTTGGTCGTCTAAGCATGTTCAAATTATTGTCTTAAAAATTACAAAGGTAGAGCAGTGGTAGTGCAGGATTGTAATAGGATTGCAAGAATAGCGGAATGAAACTATTCATTCCTTACCTTTACCCAAACTAAAATTTATCTGTATATAATGAAAAACGACCTATTCAGCTTTTCCCGAAAAGTATCACAATACAAAGAAGTGCTCAGCCAAACTGAAGCTTATCGCCAAGTATGGAAGGATGGACTAAAAGCTAAACTCATCAAATTCTTGGAAGATGCGATCAAGGAGGTGGACTTGGATGCGACCGTCGAGGTGCGTAACGATCTGCAAAACTTAGAAGCCATTGTGCTAAACCTCGGTACGGTGAAAAGTGGTATGTACCAAATGATAAATCAAGAAATCGAACGCCACCTCATCAAAAATAATGGCTCACTTATTTATCAGCAATTGTTCAATGGTAAAGTGATCGTCATGATCCAATTTCCATATATCGAAAATTATGGTGAGCTAAAGCCACCGAAGACCATCGCCATCTATAGACCAGAAGAATTGAAAGACCCATTCTGCGTGAGGCATTTGGAAGAATTCATTCAGGACATGACTAATTGGGAAGATTACGACGACGATGAACCAAACAAGAAAATTGGTTTTGAATTGAACTTCAATCCAACAAAAGAAGAATGAAATTGGTTTTTGTTTTTGTTTTTGTTTTTGGTTTCTGAATTTACTGCTTACTGCTTACTGCTTACTGCTTACTGCTTACTGCTTACTGCTTACTGCTTACTGCATTCACAAATCCTTCGTCGCTCCCAAAATCAAAAACCAGGAGTCGATTCCCCTGTTCGGCTTTTTGAGATTGGCATTGGAAATATGACGGAAACGGGTACGGAGGTGCAGGTCTGTCCCTGAATTACCAAGGCTTTGTTTAATTCCAAGAGTGAAATTATCCGAAAATATAAATCCTTTAACTTGTTGGGGTGTTTCGACCGAAATGTAATGAGGGCCAGAGCCAATGGCCCCGATAAGTGCTGTTTTTTCTGAAAAATTCAAGCGGTACTCCAAACCGAGATTTGCACCAAACTCAAATTCTTTTTTCCTGTCTGGTGAAAAATGCACCCAAACCAATTGTGGCTCCAGGTAAATGAACAGATCATCCTTTTTACCTTTTAAGAGGTTGGTGAAATTATAATAAAACAATAATTGGAATGGCTTGTACTGATGCCCGTCTGAAAGTTTTTCATTTACAATCGGGATGCCCAAATGAATGCCAACCGATTGCTCGGATTGAGAGAGCAAGGTGGTGGAGAACAATATTGATATGGCAAAACTTAGAATTCGCATGTTTTAAGATTTGGCTCAAAGAACTGTTTTTTACCAACGATGAGGAAATTCCAGCGGGTCATTTTATTAAAATATTAGAGGCCATATTGGCGCAGCAAAATAAAGATGGAATCCGTTTGAACCAAAGCAAATTCATTGTATTCACCGATATTGTGAAAAGAGATGGTAGAAATGATATTTTTGCAGCCATTATTTTCAAACTGAAACATTTTATAAAATTAGCATGAAACATTTATTGACAATATTATTCCTGAACTTATCATTTTTGATGTTTTCCCAAGACAGTGATACCACTGTTTATTCAGTAGTAAAAGAAGTGGCCCGATTTCCAGGCTGCGAAGAATTGGACACTACGGTGCAAGTAATAACACAATGTGCGGAAACAAGCCTGTTATTGTTTTTCAACCAAAATATTAGATATCCAATTGAAGCTCGTGATCAAGACTTAGAAGGCCAAGTCGTGATTAGTTTTGTGGTGGAAAAGGATGGATATATTTCCAATCCAAAGTTGTTGCGTGATATTGGCGGCGGCTGTGGGGACGAGGCACTCCGAGTTGCAAACGGAATGAACGAGGCATTGAAAGTGGCTGAAATAGCTTGGCGGCCTGGCAGGAAGGACGGCAACGCGGTGCGTTCGCTAGTTACCCTCCCGATAAAATTCAAACTACAAGATCCGCCTGAATATATACTCATCAATTTTAGAGATACGGTGTACACTGTAGTGGATGATTCACTGAAATTTGAAAATGGGCCAGATGCTTTGCAGGCATTCCTCAAAACGAAATTAAAGACCCCAAAGGAGTATCAGGACAGTTGCAAAGTTGGGAATATAGATGTGTCCATCTTAGCGCGACCTGATGGTTACGTCCGGGTGGTTGATTTAGCTGATTATTGGGGGCTGGGCATTGAATACCAATGGGAGGCGATCAAGGCTGCAACTGCAACCTGGGGCAAATGGACCTCTGCCAAACGAAACAACCGTGAGGTTCCTTCAGCATATGATTTTCCTGTTGAATTTGTGCCCGAAAGGGCTGGTTGCCAGCAAGTTGTTGCTGATTATAAAAAAGCAGTCAAGTTTGCTGAAGAGGGCAGTACTTTGTTCAATGAAGGAGAGCAAGAATCTGGGATTGCAAAAATTTCAGAAGCAATCAAGTTGTTCCCAAACAATGCTAATTTCCTTTATCTCCGCGGTCAAGCTTATATGAGCATGGAAAAAATGGAAGAGGCTTGCGCTGATTTCACTAAAGTAAGGAGCATGGCGTCAATCGTAATAGTTGACCAGTTAATGCCATTGATCTGTGCTGAAAAGGAAGATTGATTAACTTTTGAAAGATTATTTCTCCGGATTGGCCCAAAGGTGACACCTTTTCGAAAGGTGTCACCTTTTATGCATACACCCATTAAAGTGGATATTATGCAAGAAAACAAACCTTGCCTTCGTTCATTTTTCTGTGACATTTTCCAAAAACAAAAACATATTTTCACATGACATCCCGACTTCCGTTAATTGTTCTTCTCCATTTGTTTTTCCTATCTAATATTTTTGGGCAAGAACCCGAACCTGACTTTACGATCAAAGGAATGGCCATTGGTATCAGCTCTCCAGAGTTGATCGACCAGATGATGGCAATTATGCCTGGTATTGGCAGCAATGCCAAATCCATGATGAACGAACAGAGTGTAAAACCCTATATTATGCCACCCAGACGGGTAGGGGAACGAGGTACCATAACAAGCTACACCCTGGCAACTTGTTTGGAATTTTACCATAATTATGGAAAGAACTATAAGGTAAACCTTAGCCCGGATTTTTTGGCACAAAAGCTTTATCTTGAAAAACATAGCAATATGAAGAATGCGCTGCGTTTATTGGTAACAGATGGTACTGTTAGTGCAGATGTCATGCCTTACGATGCATATGAAATGCCAGTAAAATTAACCAGTGACGATCTGTTCCGGATCTCAAATTATCTCCAGATTTTCAACCACGATAAAAGGGGAACGATGAAGGTTTTTGAAGTCCAAAAGGCGTTAATGCGTGGCAATCCTGTCATTGTAGAATTGTCGGTACCTGTTGATTTTAGAAAGTTAAAAGATACTCGGTTTTATACTTCCTTAAATGATTCCAAAGACAGGACTTATTCTTTTGTGGTAGTTGGTTACAACCTTGAACTGGAAGCATTCGAAGTAATGGGGTGCTGGGGCTCGGGTTGGGCAAGTGATGGCTATCTGTGGATAGGGTTTGATGATTTTGGTGAAATGGCCACGAATGGTTATGTGATGGTGCCACAGAGTTAAGCAGGACAGACAGGTCAGAGCATTGGTCAAGTTTGCCCTTAGGGCAAACTTGACGTACTCCAAATATCATCAAAAAAATCCAACAATTATTATGGTTGAACGTGAAACTCAAGACTATCAGTTACCTCTCCTAAACCGTCCGTATCTCCCCATACTTTAGCTTCGAGAATCCAATCAGTTTGAGCATCCACATTCAAAATCAGGTTTTCAGAGAATTCGAATAAACCGTCTGTTTCGTGGACATGAGCATCTGTGGGCAGGTTCATGATATCCTCTCCTGTAACTTTGTCGTAAATCCGAACATTAATATGGTGTACTGTGCCACCATTATGATCTTCAAAATCAATTTCCACAGTAATTTCATCACCAATATTTTTATCATCTGTATTTGGTGAATTAAAATGGATATGATAATCAGGGGTGTCATCAGTAACGGTGTCATCGTCACTGCAAGAGGAGAAGGTGAAAAGTCCTAAAAGAAAGCTGAATAAAATTAATTTTTGCATAGTTTGAATGATTAAGGAACGTGTAAAAAATAAGTTATCCTTTATGCGTTCCTAAGTTAAAGAGCTATTGTATAAAAAATTCAAGGGCTCCTATAAGAAATAATTGAGTTCGATGGAAAACCTTTGCTTGGCAACGACTTCACCATCAGAGTAATTTTGATTTATTGGATTTGAATAAGCTGCTCCCAATTGCCATTTGTCCCAGCCTACGTTCAAGCCAGCGGTTGCAAAAAGAGCAGTGCCGCCTGTGCTGTGTACTGTATTTCCATTGGCATACGTATCGTCTTCGATAAATTCACCATTCAAACCAGCATAAGGCACAATCCTACCCATTTTAGAAAACTCCTTTTCTGCAAAAAATATTAGTGAACCATAGAATTGTTGACCAAAATGGTAGCCAGACGATGTTTTCCCATTTAGTTGGGCATTGGCATTTAAGCTTAGGCCGTACTGTTTTTTAGAGAACACAACACTAGTCTGAAAAAGGTAGCCCCAGCTCCCGTTGCCGATATTGAAATTGTCAGGAAGATCCTGGTCGGTCAGGTTTTCATCGTACTTTCCAATGGGTAGTTTAAGCCGCCTTAAGCCAATTGTATAAAATATTGGATTACAACACTTTAGAAGGCATATTTTGACAAAAGCTTTCCCGTAACATTAATAAAAAAAGTAATTGTTAGACAGATAAGGTGGAAAACTGTGGGGGATCAAGAAGGGAATGGCAAAAGGATTGGAAAGTAAAAGGATTTACAATAAAATTTGGTTTGAGTTCTTTTTGGCCAGTTTTGGATAAACTTTCAAAAAACAAAGAGGAGATCAGATTGATTTTCAAACTTTCCTCAACGTTTGACAACGGTGTGTTTTTGCCATTGTCATTATTTTTTTCTTCAAAACGATCTTTTAAAAAGCACTTTCCTTCACAGTGTTTGGAGGGCTGGTTGCGGTTTATGCACAACTTCTCGACAATTTCAGCTTGTTTTATTTTGAACATCAAAAAAATCACCCCATTGCTCATGGTGGTGAACAAGATGATCGAAGAAAAGAATATGATTATTATTTTTTTCATATAAATCCAAGCCCAAAAGTAGATTTTTGAAAACCTCTTAACCTTGCGGAAAGTCATTAATTACGGAAAATGATTTTTACATGACAATTAAGGTTTGAGTTCGCAGGGAAAGCCGACAAATATGGCAGGTCACTTATTTGCACAGGGCATGCATTTCAAGCTATGGGGCATGAAAAGGAGTCGTTTGAAAGGGATTTCATTTTTGCAACGGACACATTTTCCAAAGGTATCGGTCTCATATTTTAATAGCCATGCATTCACTACATTCAAGCGTCGCTCTGCCTGTCGGAGAGAGAATTCTGCTACTCCTTTATTATTGATTGCATCCATCCTAGATATGCGCCCGATTGAATTTTCTGGAGATATGGGTTTGGTCTTGTCCTCTAGGGTTTTTATTTCATCAGCAATTTTTGCCTTTTCGGAAATGAGCTTGTCGTGGAATTGTTGTATTTCTTCTATTGTCATTTTAGTTGAATTTGTTAGCTGAGCAGGCGGATAAGCATTTGAAACGACCAAGGCTATCCTCATTTTCTCAATTCTTCATCCTTGGTATGGTTAAGATTTCTTCCTGACGACCATCCAAAAACCAAAAATTCCCATTTTGGAAAACCCCATCTTCTTCGATCATTATCCTTACAATTTGATCATTCCATTCTGGAATTTCAGAAGCGGCAAATAATTCTATGGAGTAACAAGTATTGGAAAACAATGGATAGTCGCCTCTGCCTGGCACGCCACCTTGCTGGTCCCACATGCCGATTGTTGGTCCAGCAGCATGGCCATGTAACCCAATCGGGTGGGTGTAAATAGATGCTTGTATTCCTTCTGTTGCTGCTTGTCTCAACGCATCATTGAGGATTTCATTGCCTGATTTCCCTTCCTGAAAATTTTCCACAAGTATGTCTTGGAGACGGTTCCCTCTTTTGAAAGCTTGGCGAAGACCAAGTGGGACTTCTGTTTCACCAGGTTTCAAAACATAAAAATGTTGTTGTTGATCTGTGTTCAATCGGAGGTAGCTAATACCAAAATCCACATGTAATAAATCACCAGGTTGGATAATATCGTCTTCTGGTCTTTTGGAAAAAGAGCGCAAAAACCCTTCCTTTCCTTGACTGGATCTTTGGGTAGAAACAGATGGTTGGAACCAAGTCCCGAGACCCAATTCGGTGACTCTTTCGCGAAGCCACCAGACCACATCATCGGTTGTGGTGATGCCTGGGTGGATTGCTTTTTCAGAAAGTCCTTCTTGTAAAATGGTGTGCCCCAAATGAGCGATCATCGGATAAATTTCCAATTCTTTTTCAGTTCTCGTTTCGAGCCAGCCAATAGCCAGTTTCTCTGCTGAGACGATCTTGTTTTTAAACCCATCTGGGAGTTTTTCCATGAAATGAGAATATTCAGAATGGACGATGCCATCAGCAAGAGCAAAAGTTTTGGAATAGTTTAATCCTATTTTTTTTGGACGCTTCCCTTCGATGATATTCATCAAAGCTTCCCATTGGTCAGGATAAACATCAAGGTTCCATTCCCCTTTTAATAACTTCCCAACATCGTATCGGGCAATGGCAATTTTGTCAATTGGTTGCTCCCCACCTGGATCAAAAAAAACCATGATGGTTCGTCGACGTGCCGACAGCCAGGAGCTTGGAAGGATGGTTTTCATGACGGGATCTTCGTTGTACTCCCTGCTAATAAGGATCCACATATCAATGCCCTCCCGGCGCATGAGTTCTGGTAGCAGATTGTCTAGTCGATCCTCCAATATTTGGTCAATGACCTTTGCTCGGTCACGTTCAGATAGGATGCCAGGAAGTAGGCTTTGCGAATAAATATAGAATGATGTAGCGGTGAGAAATAAGCAAAGTAGGTTTTTTTTCATACTTGTTTTGATTTGGTGCTAAATTAGAACAGCCCGATAGTTAATTAACTATCGGGCTGTGTTTATTCTGAACATCAAATGGAATTTACCATCTAATTGCCATTTTACTAATCTGGTCAGCTTTAAATATGAATCCCTGTGTCGTTTCATCCAAGCTGATGAGTGGTGGATCATAAATGTAACAGCTGCAACATCCTGAATGCTTATAATTCGGTATTTCCATATCAAGAATATTTGATTTTCCTTCAATGATTGCCAAGCCTGTGACTCTTTGATCCTGATATCCAGTATGTGAAAAAACCACATCGTAGCTTACTGGGAGAAGGCCGTCAATTGAATAATAGCCATCAAAATCAGATTGTGCTCCTGTGATAAGGACATCGTTTTGATAGATTGCTATCGTCCCAAAAATAATCGGCTCGTTTGTTTCAGCATCACGGAAGAAACCCTGTAGAGAAGTTTGGGAGAATGAAATGCCAAAAAGGAATGAAGTAAAAAGGATCGTAGTTAATAGTTTCATAAGTAATATTTTATTCAAATGAAAGCAGATTAAATGACGGATTCCAGCAGTAAATTCTGAAAAGTCAGGTTTCTATCCTTTGGCGGCTATTCCCACACGGCAATTTAAATATACGTTGTTGCTCAATTCTTTTACCATGAAATGGGCAACATCCCCAGCATTGATTTTGAATTTACCTTCAGCCAGCATATCCCTGTTCAGGTTGTATTCCTCAGTCGCCGGGGCATCAATAATTTCGGGGGGACAAACAAAAGTCCATTCAAGGTTGGATTCTTTTAGTCTGGCGTATGCATTAAAGTGTTCTTCACTGATTGGGAGGTATTTCTTAGGGTAGTCCGGTTGTTTGAAAATATAAGTCATCTCATCACTGTCTTCACTTACTTTAGTATCAAGCACGCCAGCCCCTCCAATCGCTATGATTCTTTTAGGACCTTTTTTGTTCATTTCGTTTACAATTTTTTTCATGCCCAAAGATCGTGTTCTGTCAACCCCATCGGCAGCACCGCCGAGCGCAGATATTACTGCATCTGCCCCTATGAGCGACCTTCTAATATCTTTGTCTGTAAATAAGTAACCTTTGAACAGTTCAAGTCGGGTGCGTTCTGTGGAGAGTTTGTCAAACACGTTTCGGCCAAAGGCGCGAACTTCATGGCCATGTGATAATGCAATATCTAAGATGTATTTACCAACCATGCCTGTCGCTCCAAAAACAAGAATTTTCATAAAATCAGGTTTACTGAACTTCCGATTTAATTAGAAATCCAGATGCGTAGAATGACCAAAATTAAATTTAAAACCAAAAGCGTCCCACTTTTTGGTAAAAAAAGTGGGACGCATTTGGTTTTAAATTTAATTGCTCCTTGTCAATCTTGCTTTGCAAAAACTTTGCGCAATAGATCAGTATTCCTCAGTCCAACATCGTTTCTGATGCCAGCTTCTTTTTTCTCCACCAAACTGAACATCCCTCCAAGTGCCATCTTAGTCACGTGGTCGTCGAGTTCAGGATTTGTCTTATCAACAAAAGGTATTTTATTGTACGCAGTAACGGCGCCTCGCCAATATTCACGAGCATTCACTTCGTCAAGTGCGGATTGGATTACAGGCATGAATTCTTGATAGAGTGATTTGAAAGTAGAGCCTTTTAAATAACTGGTAGCTGCATCGTCCTCACCCATAAGGATGTTCATGACATCCTTAAAAGTCAATTCCTTGATCGCATTAACGAAAATGGGTTTGGCTTTAACGGCGGCAATTTCGGCTGCACGGTTCATTTTTTCAATCAACTCACTTTCGACATTGTTGAAGCCAGGAACGGCACGCAATTTTTTGGTTACTTTTTGAGCTTCAGGTGGGAGGAGGATTTTATAGGCAGATTTGTAATAGCCATCTTCTGCTGATAAGGAAGAGACGGCCTCGCCAACGCCATTATTTAATGCTTCTTTTAAGCCTTTTCCAACTTCTTCTTGTGATACTCCAGTGCCTCCTTTTGTTACTTCTTTGACTTTTTTCTCGGCGTCTTTAAGGAGTTTGCCAAATTGGGCGTTGGCAGTGGAAAAGGTTAGCAGCAGTGCAATTAGTGGAAATATTTTTTTGATCATTGTTATGTTATATTAGTTTGATGAAAAGAGTGCAAAGAAAACACCAAGCATTGGGTCTTCATGTTATGGAAATGTTGTTTTAGGTTTCATTAACGGAAATATTGGTGCGACCTGTTCTTTACACGTTACTTAATACCTCCAACTTTTCAAATCTGCTCCTTCTGGGGCTGAGTCTTTCATCCTCTTCAAAATCTTAGGTACATACATGGTATTGTATCGGAGCCTTGAAATATGGTTTGGATTATTTTGGTCCCCGTTCCAGCAATGTTCAGCCCTGTCGCCATAATCAACCTCTCCATCATAATACGGGTACATGGTACTTTCCAAAAATTCTTCCATCAGATAGACTGCATTGTTGAGGTAGTAGTTGTCCATGTCGCCGCAATATAGATGGATTTTTCCGACCAATTTGGGACCGATTTCATTCCAGTCACGCCTCAGAATGTTTTGCAGATCATAATTTTCACGCCAATGCAAAGCTACATCAGGGTTTATTTCCCCGGTAATTTTGTCCCAAATTGGGGCAGGGTACCCATCGTTTCCAACAGGAGAATAGACTGCTTGCCAAATGTCCCACTGGGCGCCAGAGCGTGACTTGTCTGCCAATGCCAACTCTTTGTGGTTTTGGTCTATCAAATAGGCATCAATGTGCCCAAGAAAGTCCCGATGGCCTGGACGGAATGTTTTACGAAAAGTACCTTCTTTGAAATAGGCATTCTGATCTTTGTAAATATTGACGGAAGTGTAGGCCCTGAAATCAATTGGGTCGGGGCAGGCTGCAAAACACCCATTGTATTCGTCTGGATAAAAAACTTGAGCGGCAATCGCCTCCCAACCTCCAGTCGAACCTCCATAGAGAAACCTTGCCCAGCCTTCTCCAATTCCACGAAACTGTTCCTCAATAAATGGTATCAGTTCATAAGTGATGGCATCACCGTAAGGGCCCAAGTTTGCCGAATTGACCGCATAGCTATCATCGTAATAAGGGTTTGCGTGTTGGATTGTAATGATAATAAATCGCGGGAACGTGTCGCTCACCCAAGTTTTATAAAAATCGTATGCTTCCTCCTGCTGGGTAATATTGTATCCGTTGATATTAAAGCGGGCAGAGTAGTTTGGTTTTAAATTTTGATCTGCTGGCTCGGATCTCCAACCACCAAAATCTTTTGGAAAGTGACCATGGAATACCATTAAAGGATACCTGGCTTCAGGGTGTTCATCAAATCCATGAGGAAGCAACACATGGGCACCCAAATACATGTCCCTGCCCCAAAAAGCACTGAGCAATTCACTCTTCATTTTAATGTGCTTAATATATTTGGTATCTGACGGAGCAGTGATTTCAGGGATTTTTTCTATCAATTGAATTTCGATCTTACCACCTTTTGATGGATCAAGGTAAACCTTCATGGGCAGGCTGTAGATATTGCCAGGTTCTTGGTTAAATCGTTGTCCTGCTTCCCAACTTGCGGGGAGTTTCACCGTGTGGCCATTGGCAAGATTATATGTGTCGTACTTGTTTAATAAGCCTTGTACATAGTATTCACCTGCTTGAATAAGGCTTAGGCTTTCCATCGGGTAGCCGAAAATATTACCATCAAAAATGGCCGATTCCCCTGGTTCTAAATTATTGACATTTATTCCGAAAACTTGAGCAGTGCCTACTCCGTCATTTACTTGCATTCTCGGTTCAGTATCATTATTAGGTGCTATGAATAGCAACATTCGGCCATCCAGCACAGTGGTCTCTAATTGATCAGAGAATGAAATTGAAAAGGATAGTGATGTTTTTTGTGATTGGAGAAAAGTGCTTACAGAAAGAATAAATAAAAGGCAAAGGAAAAGTTGTTTTTTCATGGTCAATAAATTTTTTCAAAGGTAGGAAAACATTTTAGGGAAATAACAAATGTGTTTTTGACACAAAATTCATGGAGACACGTTTAATTTACGTTTCAAATAATAATAGCTCATGAAAAATTTTATGATTTTGTGTTTTGCGTTTTCTGTTTTGATGATTCAATCTTGTGCTGAGAGCAATCCTGATCCCCAAAATGCCGTGGAAATAAAGGGGCGTTCTGACCAAGAAGCCAAAAATGGAGAAAAACCTACCGATAATTTGAAGGCAAACGCCATTGCCGAGGGAGACGCGGTTGGCCGTGCCAAATGGTCGCTGGGCAGGGTACAAGAAGAATTGAATGCCTCTGCAGGAAAGGTGGATGGATTAGGCAAGGTCTCCATTCTTTTGGATGATAATATGTTGATGATAATCCGGAATGAAGTAGATGGAAATACTTATGAAAAAAGGGTCAACTTGGCGAATCTGAGTTCAGATGCCAAACGCATGGAGTTTGTGGTTGACGGTGTTGAGGGAGCACATAACCCTGGTGTGAAGATTCCCATATTAGAAGGAAAAGCCCCAGTAGGGATATTTAAAAATGGCAGTGAAACAAGTACAGAAAAATATCTTGAGTTATTGTTGGGCGAACGAAGGCAAGTACAACTTGTGGTATCGGCCATGACCCATGCCATTAAAGTTTCTCAAGGTGATTTGAGCATTTGACCTTCACTTGGCAATTTGACTAATCTGAAAACATCTTGGATGGCCGTTATGAATTCGTTGGCTTTCCATGCCCCATCGTCTTCCATCACCACGCCACTGATTAAGTCAACATAAAGAACTGGGATTCCATTTTCTGATAAATCGTAAACCTCCATTTCAATGAAATCGCCATTTTCCATATTTTTTATCAGAAATTTGTTAATCATCAGTCTTCCGCTGTCACCTGTTCTTTGGTGATAAGCATAGCCTATTTCCATCAAATACTCCTTTTGGGTTTTCAAAAACAGATAGCCTGTTTCACTTTCTACTTTGAAAATGGTAGAAACAGTACCGTGCGTGATATGCCTATTGTCATTGTCGTTGACCACAGAATGGAATACAACCGCATTTGTTTTGATGGTATCCAAATAAAGTGAGTCATTGAGTTGGGCATGCAATCTATCATAAGCCATAGAGGCCTCCGCTTTGATTCTGTTCCGCAATGTTCCGTCAAACCAGGTTAGGTCAAAATTGGTGTCAAATGAATAATCGTGCCCTAATATCACATTCAATGAATCGGGATTGAACAATCCGGAAATTGGGATACTTTTTATTTGTTTGGTGTGAAGCCGGAGCAAATGATGATTGACTTTTTCTATTAAATACTTTATTTCATTGCGCCAGTAATTGTTGCCAATAATCCTCATGGCATACAAATCATTCTCTTTTGTTAGGTTGCCGATGGATATGATACTATCATTTCTGCTGATACTTGCGGCACAGGTATTATTTGAGTATAACAAATCCAAGGTTGTCACATTGGCATTGCTGTCTGTGACTATAAAAGACAATTTAGTGGAAATACCTACTTTATCTAGCCATATTATAGGATCGTTGAGGTCGCCGATTACTATCTGTTCTTTAACTTTTGAGGTATCCAAAAACAATAGGGAAATGCCACATAATTGGCCAATTGGCTTCAAATTTTTTGACTGAAGGTGAGGGTATTTGACATCTTGATAATATACGGGAATGGATACCTGGACAGGAATCGGGTTTTGGGAAATTAAAAAAGTAGTATAAAAAAGAAAGAAAGTGGTGATCTTAATTCTCATGCGTCAATAGATGTTTTCAAATGTCAGGCAAATCTAAAAAATCATGTATCAATCACATTGTCTTTTCTGACATATTTTCGATTTTCTAAATATGAAAGGGCGAGCCTAATCTGTCCGTAGTTCAATTCTTCGTTCAGTGCGTCGAATATTTCTTTCAATTTAAATGGTTCATCCAAATGTCCAATCACTTCGGCTATCTTCCTTATTTCTTCTTTGTTCACAAACTTCTTAATATCAATATTTTCGCCTTTTTCGTACAAATAGGCAAAATGAGACATGATGGTATTTGGGCTAAGTTCCCTTGTGGAAGCTATTTCTTCCACCCCGTAACCTTGTTGGTAATATCGAAAAGTTTCCAAATAAGTAGCCCCTTTTACTGACACCCCTTGGTCTTTTTTCTCCAATAAAAAGGACTGGATGGCCCGGAGAAAATCATGCCCATATTCTTGCATTTTCACTTCACCAACTCCGCTAATCTTAAACATATCAGCTTCGGTGGATGGGCGTTCAGCTGCCATTTCTTCCAAAGTAGCATCGGAGAAAACAATATATGGCGGGATGCCTTTTTCTCTCGAAAGTGTAAGCCGGAGCTTTCGCAAATGTTCAAACAGCTCATCCCTGACCCGTTGGCGGACAGAAGTTTTCCGCCGCTTGGCATCTGCTTTTTCGGCTTCTTCTTTTTTCCGTTTTTCAACCATCTCGGCCTGAACCAGTTGAATTTTTTGTTGGCCAAATAACACAGCTTTGCTGGCTTCGGTCAGTTTCACTTTGTTGTAATCATCATATGCGATTTCAAAAAGACCCTGGTTGACCAATTGTTCCAAGTAGAAAAACCAATCTTGCTGTCGGATGTCTTTTCCGGCACCGTAAGTTTTGATTTTATCGTACCCTTTTGACAAAATGCCATAGCTTTTTGAGCCGCGTAGCACATCCACCACTACCCCTGATGCCACTTGTTCTTTCAGCCTTGCTACTGCAGATAGCGCTTTTTGGGCGATGACGGTACCGTCAAGATATTTGGGGGGATTGTTGCAGATGTCGCAGTTGCCGCAGTTTTCAAAATTAGTTTCATTGAAATAATTCAGCAGTATTTTCCTCCGGCAAATGAGCGAAGTGGCATACTGGTACATCCTGTCGAGTTTGGCACTATGGATTTCCCGATACTTACTGTCGTTTTGTTGAATGAAATCCCGGAGCATCATCAAGTCACCGCCGCTGTAAAAGAGTAGGGTAGCGGCGTCGGCGCCATCCCGCCCCGCCCGGCCGATCTCCTGATAATAACTTTCGATGTTTTTAGGCAAATTATAATGAATGATCCAGCGGACGTTGCTTTTGTCAATTCCCATACCGAAAGCAATCGTTGCGCAGATGATCGGAGTGCGGTCGTTGATGAAATCTTCCTGTACTTTTGAACGCTGGTTGCTATCTAAGCCAGCATGGTAAAAATCTGCTTTGATTCCATTCTCCAATAGCTTACCGCAGATGTTCTCGGTGGTTTTTTTTGCCAAACAATAAATGATTCCAGATTGGTTAGGCCGCTCCACGATAAACTCCAAAATCTGTTCGATTCGCTTTCGGCCTGGCCTTACTTCCAAAGATAAATTTGGCCTGTCGAAAGAAGCAATGAACATTTGCTGATCGCTTATTTCAAGTTGCACGGCAATATCTTTCCGGGTCAGTTTATCGGCGGTTGCAGTTACAGCAATGATGGGTTTGTCGGGGAAAGTTTTTTTTAAAAAACGAAGCTGTCGGTATTCTGGGCGGAAGTCATGTCCCCATGATGAAATGCAATGGGCTTCATCAATGGCAAAAAAGCTGATTTTGGCGGATTTCAACAACGGAAAAAAATCCCGGGATGCCATTTTCTCAGGAGAAGTATATACGAGGTCGAGCCGGCCGTGATAAAGGTCGTTTTCAACTTCTTGCTGTTCCTTGTAGGTAAGCGAACTATTGATAAATGCAGCCTTTATGCCATTTGCCCGGAGCGCCTCAACTTGGTCTTTCATCAAAGAAATCAAAGGTGAAACCACTACACAGGTTCCTTCCATTGTAACCGCTGGTATTTGAAAACAGATTGATTTGCCGCCTCCAGTGGGCATTAATAATATCACATCTTTATTATCGTAAATGCGCTGGATGACTTCGGCCTGCAATGGTCGGAAGGAGTCGTAACCGAAGTATTTTTTTAAAGTGTCTTTTGCGGTGGTGAGGTTCATCTTTTCCCTGATAAGTGTTTGAATGAAGTCCTAATGATGCGAAGATAAGGAAAAGAAATGACAGGTAACTTTGGTAGGGAACAGCTCGATATATTAAAACTGCACTCCAAAGAAAACCTTTGAAGTGCAGTTGATTACATTGCGCAATGCGCTGAAATTCAATAATTTAAACGAATTAATTGTATTTTGCTGCCAAATAATCTGCGACCCCTTCGTGAGTGGCTGGCATAGCTTCTTTTCCAGATTGCCAGTTGGCGGGGCATACCTCGCCAAACTTCTCCGTAAATTGTAACGCATCGAGGACGCGGAGGGCTTCATTTACATTCCGGCCCAGTGGCATGTCGTTGACCACCTGGTGACGAATGATGCCATCCCTGTCGATCAGGAAAAGACCGCGGTAAGCGACCAATTCGCCAGATGCTGACATTTCACCTTCCTCGTTGAATTCCCAGTCGCCGGCCAATACATCATAATTGGCGGAGATAGTCTTGTTGGTATCAGCAACGATGGGATAAGTGACACCTTCAATGCCACCTTTGTTTTTTGCCAATTGAAGCCATCCCCAGTGCGACATTTCCGTATCGGTGGAACAAGCTACAACCTGACAGTCCCGTTTTTCAAATTCTGATAATTTGTCTTGGAATGCAAACAATTCTGTGGGACAGACGAAGGTGAAATCTTTTGGGTAAAAAAACAGGATGACATATTTTTTACCTTCGAAATCTTTAAGTGAAAAATTTTCTACCGTTTCGTTGCCGTTCACCACAGCAGAAGCTGTAAATAGAGGGGCTTTTTTTCCTACTAATACCATAGTTGATTAGTTGTTTTATTTTGTGAAAAAAGATACAAGTTTGGTTCAACACGGTTTTGGTGAAAAGGTTGATTCAGGGTGTGGTGATTTTTGTCATCGTTATTTGATTGTGAGGACCAATTTCTAGTACATGTGTCCCTAATAATTTGAGTGTCAATTGATTGATTGAACTTCAGCTGGAAATTCTGACTTTTTACCCTTATATTTGTTTCGTTTAAATACTTGCCCTATGAGAATTGTGGAGACTCCATAGACCCATCTCAAACCCAAACTATTCAAGTTACAAATTCTTCTTACCCAAAATCAATCTGTCATGAAAGCAGCTAGACTAGTCTTTTGTTCTTTTTTCATTTCATTTCTGTTTTCCCCGCAAATCCAGGCACAAGTCCCAGGAGTCAATGCCGAGGCCAAAGGTAAAGGCCAAACAACTGGGCACATAGCAGACTTAACTTTCACCAATACCACCGACCAGTCTATCGACATTGACATGGATAAGATCCTGATCCCTTCTTCTGGTGAATACCAGGGCTATGTCATACCAGAAGGCATTGAAATCACAATCCCACCTAATAGTACAGTGACTGTACCTTTAAATGGATATTGTACAGATATACACTTGCCGCCTGTTTCGGCTGGAGAACCTATGCCCCCTTTTGATACTTGGATTACGCCAACAACTGCTGGGCCAGCACCTTCACCAGGTTTTGAACCACCAAGTGGCAGTGCTTTTGAACCAGTGACCGCAGACCCAAATAACCCTTATGTTCCAACCTACCCTGGTACAGAGACCTCCTTTCCTTATTCCATTGATTTTAATAAAAACCCGACAGAAGCTGCACCGATCATTTTTGAAGTTATTGAAAACATCACGAAAACAGTTGAGGAAATGTATGATAATGGTGAAGTGCCAACTACCCCGTTTTCTGGAAATCCAGAAAAAGAGAAAGAGGCTCTTATCCAGCAAACGTTGTGGATTTATACTTCGATACTAATGCCTGATGATGGCAAGAGGTATGGGAAAGAGGATTTTAGTGACCGGACAGTTGAGCAGTTTACAGAAACTACTGGAATAGATTTATCAACTGCCCCACCTGCTGCCCAAGAGCAAATAAGCCAAGGGGTCGATCAATTCTGGAGTAGCTTTGAAGCAGTAGGTGTTAAGGCTAAAATTTTAAAGAAAAATGACCCTTCAGGCATTCCTCCTTCTGTCAGTATCATTTGCCCTCAGCCTGGAGACTATGTTTCGCCGGAAGGGTTTGAAATGAGTTGGGAATTGACGAATGCTGATGGGAGCGTTATTACAGAAGGTCAAACCTATTCTATTGATATTCAACCTTTAACATCAGAGACTGACGCTACTACCATTGAAGGTGTCACACGCGCATCCTACCAAATGCCAGGACTGGACGAGGGGCAATGTTATAATATATCTGTTTCCACAACTTATAATGGAATAAATATCGGCAACATCCCTTTCGCCATTTGTGTAGATAATATTACCCTGGACAGCCTGATACGCCTGGTCCAAAGGTTGGGCGAAGAAGTTGCCGAGGCTGCTGGTGAGTTGGAGTCGAATAGTTTGGTGCAGGAAGCCCGTTTGATTCAAATGATAATGGAGCTGTTGTCAACACCTGATAAGATTTGGGGTGTACTGGATAAATGGCTGAACACCGAAATTGACAAGTTGATAAATGATCTCACTTCGATAGACGATATAGGTGAGGTGATTGAAACGGTCGAGTTGATAGAAAAGCTGATGGACAACCTCGCAAGGATTGACCCTGACCATGCCCGCGATTACCGCAGGATCAAACAGAAATGTGAGGACATACGTACCCATTATTTGGAACCGGGCAAAGATGCTCAAGAAAAATTCAACCAACTTTACGAAGAGTTAACGGCGATGCTCACTGATTTTAAGGGATACCTGGGTGATAAAGCAGAGGAATATCTCAAAGAAAAAATAGAGACGACTCTCCGCAACATGTTAATCAAGAAGTTTGGGATGAAAGCTGCCGGCGCTATGATGTCAGCAGCAATCGATCTTGCCAATTTTGCAGATGCACTGATTAAGATGGGCAATTTGAACGATGCAAAAGTGATGTACCATTTGTTGTTTTTTGAAATGCTCAAGCGAACGTATGGATTTCCCAAGTGGAAAATTGACAATAGCTACAACGACAAAGAAGACCCTCCTCGCATAGTTTGGGCTGACTGCAACTCTGTGAAAGACAAGAAAGTAACCATGCGTGCCTATGTGGTATGCTGGGAGCAAAAGGAAGGGAGCGACACGCCAGGTGAAGGTAAGTTTGGCGAAGGCAAACCACTAAAATTCAAAGATGGAAAATTTGAAGTAGAGAAAGAAAACTTCACTTCAGATTGCGACGACGAATGTGCTTTTAAGTACAAGTTGAACATAGAACACCTTAAACAATTGGCCGGGGATTGTGAACATGCTTATGTTTATATCGAGGCGAGGACCAATGGCCATACATTTCCTCGTGTATATGTTGGTGCTTTTAAGCCATGATTATTAACCGAACATCGAAACCTATGAAAAATACAATTTTGCTTCCCATTGTTTTTTTACTGTTAAACTGCCACCTACTTTCTGGGCAAAGTGAACCTCTCACGAGAGAAGATGCAACCCGCATTTTGCTAAATGAAATCATCGTGCCTGCCACCCTTAACCAAACATTGACCGCATACCTTGTCAAAGAACCTCTCAAACTTGGTGACCGTGTTGAATCTTTCATGGGCGCACCATCGAGGGCTATTAATGCCTCCACATGGTTTGCCTGGCTCAATGACAACCCGGAAGGGTTTTTTGCACATACAACCCGATTTGTTTTCATTGACCAAAAAACAGGAAAAGTGGATATTGTAAAAAGCGAGTGGTGGCCAGTGCTGAACGGCGAATCCCTTTTTATGAGCGACGAAGAAAGAATAGACCTTGGCCTTATTATCTACTCCGACTTGCACCGGTGATTTATTACTGTTGGAAAATGGTTCTTGGTTTATTCAGAGGCATTTTTGAAAATCTAATTTTAATGAAAAAAATCATACCCTTTTTTTTCTTTTTCATCGCTATTCTCGCTCTTCAGGCCGAGACTTACGGCATCTTCGTGGACGGTAGTTACTCGCCGTCCAAAAAGAAAGATAGCACCATGGACAAGGTAATAGACAGCCGTTTAGCCGAGGCCGACAAACAGATGGGACGGCTATTCCCTGCAAGCAAGCGGGAAAAGGTTGATTCGAAAGCTAAGTTGCTGGCTGCACTGAAAGCCATCAAATGCAAATGTGGCGATGAAATCAACGTTACCATGATGGGGCATGGGGAAAGGGGGCGTTTTGTGTTCTCTAAATCAAATGGCAAAGAAAAATTCATTACTGCAAAAGAACTGCGAGAAGCATTGGGCGCTTCGGCTGTTGAGTGTTGTTGCAAAATCAATATTGTCATTTTCTCCTGCCACAGCGGGTCTATGCTAAATGAACTTTTGGAAGAAGAACATGTCAAATCTGTTTATACCAGTTGTTTGGGGTTTCAGAAAAGCCACACCTCTATCTTTTTCGAAAATAAAACAACCTTTGTGGATTTAGGGGATTGGATGAAGGGCTTTAATCATGACCTCGCCCTCGTCCGCAATGCAAAGAATATGGCCGATGCTTTCGAGCAGGCCGCCCTCACTGCCCGCGAAAGAACACCTATTGATTTTGTCCGGAAGGAAACCCCCATGGGTTGGAAGCGCGGCGATCACAAAATATTGGCGCATGTGAGCGGCTCCCCTGTCAAGATTCGGATAGGGCGACGACTATGGACTCGGATTAAAGTAACCTACTATGAGCCACACTGGATGCGTGGTAGGGAGGAATGGATTTACTTTACTGATAAACCGCCGGGGAAATACCGAAAATGCAATTGGATAACCAGTACTGTTACCTTCGGCCATCCCAAAGACAGAATTATTTTTACTGGAGAAATTACGCATACCAAAGCCCCCACAGAGCAGATATTGGCTCACGTACTAAGTGGATACGGGGACAAAAAAAATATTAAGGTGCATACGGTTTCACCCAAATGGCAATTCTGCAAAAAACAATTCCTTTATTACGAAGACAAAAAGAAAATCAACCCCAAACTGGTTCGTTGCAATTGGATTCGCCAAACCGTTAGTGTTACTGATCCGGGTCAAAGATTTCATACCAAAGACCCCATTAATCCAGCGACACCTACTTTTAGGATAAGGTTTCATGTAGAAAAATACGACCCCAAAACACATATCCTGAGCGGTAAGCCCCTCAACACGGATGGCAAAAAAGCTGACAATTGGTTGAATGGCTACACAACGATTATTATCCCTCCTAATGAAAGGGGCAAGATGACGGGCATCAAAAAATGCGATAATATCTTCGTTGACATCACCATGTCCGATCAGGGCAACAAGCCACCTACTGGAAGCAACATTCGAAAGGTACACCGCGATGTGGTAAATGGCTATTCCTATGACATCGCTGCAAACACCGCGCGGCCACATGCCCCGACCCTTGTGGGGACAATAGTACCAAAGGTCACACTGACCAATGTTGGCGAGCAAGACATGGGGTTTGATGTGGAAGTGGCCATCGGCAAGCTGGGCAACGGCGATTGGATAGCCGAGTGGATCCAAAGCAACCCTCCGTCTGGTGGCAATATTTGGACAAAATACCAGACCATTGATAACCTAGGTGCAGCGCAATCCATCGAGGTGAGCTTCGGCAACTTCCGTTTTATACCAAATACAGACTATACAATGGTGTTTGCCGTCCGATCCGAAAAGGACGAAGTAGAAAGGAACGACACCACAAGCATCCATTTCCGCTTCGATGGTCAGGTGTCGGCCAAAGTGCCCGATGGGGTCGGCATCAGTGCCAGTGGTACTGGTCGTACAACTGGCGGGGTAGTCATTGTCAATATTCAAAACCCGCACGATTCGGCGGTGGTGTTGGAATTAGGCCCTTTCCTCATCCCCAGTGATGGCCAGTCCCAACCTTATGTGATCCCACAAGTTACGGAGGCAATCGTTCCAGCAGGAGAGCAGATCAGCATACCGTTGACTGGCTATTGTGTTGATGTCCGCAAGCCACCCGTTTCGGCAGGCAGCAGCGTGGTGGATTTTAAAGAATGGATTACCCCGGCCACAATGCAGCCTGTTTCGTTGGACGGGGCAGTACCCCCACTGGATGCCTTTTCCTACCATCCCATTTCCAAACAAAAAACGGTAAAATCCCCAGCAACGGTTATTACCTACCCCGGTTCGGACAAGCCCTTTCAGTGGACCATAGACATTGCCAGACACCCCAAAGAGGCCGCCCCTTATATCTTCAATGCGGTGGAGTCCATCTCGCTGGCATACGATGAACTATACGACACCGACAATATCCAGACACCCTTCAATTCTGATTTGATAAAAGAAAAAAAGGCCGTCGTGCAGCACACCTTGTGGAAATATACCACGGCATTGGAAGGGGGGAATTATACAGTTGAAGATTTCAAAAAAAATGCAGTGAAAGAAGCCGAATCCATTTTGAAACAACCTCTGAATGTTGCGCCAACTGCTGTGCAGGAACAAGTGGCAGGAGGTATTGCTTCATTTTGGGATTCTTTTGAAGCGGTCGGGGTTCATGCCAAGGTGCTGAAAAAGGGCTGATGGGATTGGGGTGTTCGACCCATTTGATTTGACATCCACAATATAACCTTAGCTGAAAGTTGTACTTCCAGATTGGTTG
This sequence comes from Saprospiraceae bacterium, assembly GCA_029263015.1. Classification (GTDB taxonomy): domain Bacteria; phylum Bacteroidota; class Bacteroidia; order Chitinophagales; family Saprospiraceae; genus UBA6168. The sequence continues at coordinate 35,928 of JAJCYI010000245.1, forward strand.
GGCCAGAAGAGCAACTTCTGGTTACGATTTTCAAAAAAGAAAAAACATGAAAGGATTTTCTTTTACCATCAAAAGTTGTTGCTGGGTCAGCATCATGGCACTCTTTGCCCCCAACCTCTTTGCACAACAATCAAATTCAAATATTTGGGAGGAAATGGAACTGAATGGCCGCCAATATAAAGTGCTTGGCTCTCCTACCGTGCCTAAAGATAAAAAGAAAATACCTGCATGGATTCCTATCACAGGTGGCGTCATAGCAGGAGGTGTTGTCACTTACATTATCCTCAATGACGATGGTGGAACTGGACCGGCGACCAATCCTCCTGTGGCCAATAGTGATTCCTTTTCCGTGCCCTGCGGGCAAACGAACGGTTCTGTTGAAGTTTTGTCCAATGATACGGGAGAGGGAATTACAGTGACAAGTACTGTTCCGCCCACGGGAATTTCCATCTCCATAAACGGAGGTACTTTACAGGTTTCGGGTATCGGGGCTTCCAATTTTTCAATTGGTTACACCATTACCGATGTGGAGGGAAGAACAGCGAGTGCCACAATACAGGTAAATGTCTCTGATTCTGAATCTCCAACTATTACCTGCCCATCTGATATAAGTATTGATTGCGGTAGCGAAAATTCCCCTTCCACCACAGGCTCGCCCGATGCAACTGATTTATGTGCGGGAAATGAATTGACCATTAATTTTGCCGATGATGAAACAGGATTGACAGGTTGCAATAATACCGGGACAATAGTCAGGACTTGGACGGCAACCGATTTTGCTGGCAACAGCAGTCAATGTGCCCAATCAATTTCTATTTTGCCAGATAATAATCCACCCACCGTGAATTGTCCTGCTAACGTGACGGTGCAATGTGGGGAGGGAACTGAGCCAGCGATAACAGGTACTGCCACTGCTGAGGATAATTGCGGAAATTCACCAACTTTGGATTTTGAAGATGACAACGGTGGCCTGACGGGCTGCAACAACACTGGCGTAATAGCCCGTACCTGGACGGCCACCGATGCTTGTGGTTTGCAACAAAGTTGCGTCCAAAATATCACGCTGGAAGATACAACGCCGCCAACGATAAGCTGTCCTGCTACCGCCACAGTTGAATGCGATGCAAACATGGAACCTGATGTTACGGGTACAGCGACTGCTGATGACGCATGTGATTCAAATATTTCAATGTCTTTTGAAGATGATGACAGCGGCCTGACAGGATGTGGTGGAACTGGGGAAATTACACGTACCTGGACTGCTGCTGATGGTTGTGGAAATGAGCAGACTTGCTCCCAGGCCATATCAGTGGTTGACCAAACACCTCCCGAAGTGACGTGTCCTCCTGCAATCACGGCTCAATGTACCGGACCACAAGATCCTTCTGTCACTGGGTTGCCATCGTTCTCCGATAATTGTACCGGGAATGTGCAAGCGAATTTTGAAGATGACGACAGCGGTGTGAATGACTGTATGGGCGACCTCATACGAACCTGGACCGTGACCGATGATTGTGGAAACGAGCAAACCTGTACCCAGGCTATTACCATTACTGACGATGCGCCGCCTGTCATTGATTGCCCTTCGAACCTGACGGTTCAATGTGGTGACACCACCGATCCTGCGGAAACGGGGACTGCTTCAGTGGATTACACTTGTGGAAGCCCATCTTCTGGTTCTCTTGAATTTGCAGACGATGATTCTGGCCTCACAGGATGTAATGCCACGGGCGACCTCGCCCGCACTTGGACGGCTACAGATTCCTGTGGCCTGCAAAGCAATTGCATTCAAACAATCACTATTGAAGATACCACTGCGCCAAACATAACCTGCCCAGTTGAAGCTACGGTACAATGTGATGGTAGCATGGAGCCTGCTGAAACTGGCGAGGCGGAAGGCAGCGATGATTGTGGGTCAGCTGTGACTATAACTTTTGAAGACGATGACTCAGGACTGTCTGGCTGCAACAATACGGGCAGTCTTGTCCGCACATGGTTGGCCACTGATGAATGTGGAAATGCATCTAATTGCACACAACAAATAACCGTAATTGACACAACTGTTCCTGAAATCACCTGTCCGTCTAATACCATAGTAGTCTGTCTTGAACCCAATGACCCTGCAGTAACTGGTGAACCAACCGTGTCCGATAATTGCACTTCCAATCCAACGACCACTTTTCAGGATGACGCAACAGGGGTGGTTAATTGCGTTGGTGATTTGATCCGGATCTGGACTGTTATAGACGATTGCGGGAATTCGGGCGGGTGTGTGCAAATCCTCACCGTGATACCACCAGAATGTACTTTCACCACCACCTTCGATGTGCAGGATGCAAATTGTGGCGTTTCAAATGGCGTTGCTTTGGCGATTGTTTCTCCATCTGGCGATTATTCTTTTGAGTGGTCAAATGGCAGTAATGGCCCTGTGTTGTCCGACGTGCCTGCAGGCAGTTATTCCGTTACCATTTCTGAGATTCCATTGAGTTGTTTTCTTGTTTTCAATGTGACCATCGGAGAATTGCCCGCCCAATATGTTTCAGGTTTGCAAGTGGTTCCAGCAGATTGCCCATTTGGGGGAGACATTAGCTTTTTTGTAGGGTCGCAAGGGAATGGTCCGATCAATATTGATGTGGAAGGGCCTAATGGAAACTTTACTATCAATAATGTACCCAATGGGGCAGAGGTGCATTTACAGGATTTCATAAATGTAGAACCTGGAAATTATATGATCCAAGTCCACGATATTTCCACTGGGCCACAATGTGTGGAAACGTTTTTAGTTATGGTGGATCAGCTTCCCCCTTATCCGCTCGAAGTCATTCAAATAATTCCGCCATCATCACCATCGAATAATGACGGGAGCATCGTGTTGCAAGTCAATGATCCCAATCACCCACCTCCATATAATGTGTTTCTGAACGGTAATTTTATTGGTAATACACCTGATGTAATCATTGTTATCCAAAACCTGCCAGAAGGCATTTACGATATCCAAGTGACCGATGTGAATGGGTGCCCCTCGGAGGTTGTCACGGTAGAATTGATAGCCATGATGAAACTAGGGATTGTGGTGCCCATTAAAAATAATTTTACAACACCAACGGACTTGAACACTTATGGTACTGTAGAACATCCTCAGCGGGAGACCTGGCGTGCAACAGATTATATACCAATGAATTGGCAGGCAATTGGGTTTTCGGGAAATTTAAGAAATGGATTGGAATTGCGCTTAGGCATGTCCCGTTCCTATGGTCTTGGTGTTTTTCAAAACACGAATTTTCAAAATCCCCTTTCCGTTAAAATGGCGATTTGGTCGGCCAGTCAGGAAATCATTAGGCCTTTAAATATTGACGGTGGTATCATTAGGTTCGGTGCTGGACTGTACCAAAACTATTTCCAATTAAACGACCCTGCCTTGGCCAATACCAGGTTTTCAAGATTGGAACTCACCAGTCCTGTTCAAATTGGCTTTCAATTGACTTCTTCTTTTGAATTTAACATCGGTCAGTATTTTAGCTACGAACTGCCCGTTTCTATTGTATTTGGAGATGATAGCCAGCCAAGCTTTTTGTTTGGCCCAAGGGTGGTGTTCCGGCTGTATTGAATATTTTGGCCATGTCAAGAATTACGAGTATGTCTATAATTCTTTCTTTCAGAAAACAATGACCTAATATTTTAACGCCGAGAGGTGCAGGTAACAAAATAAACTCTGAGTCTTTGTTTCCCCGCGTTCAAAAATTCTGTTGTCGTTTTGCAGCGCTTCTAAATGAGACAGCCATCTTTCATCAAAAAAACACTAACATGAAAAATTTATTGATTTTATTGACAATGGCAGGAATTTTCGGTTGTACCGAACCTATCTCAAAAGAAATCTCCAAATCTCCCATTGAAGGTGTGTGGATCCGTCATATAGATATGTATCACGGACCCGACACCACAGCTTACACAAGAACCAATGTTGCCCCTGACATAATGATTTTTACTCCCAAATATTACAGCGATGCAGGGAATTTTAGCGGCGAAAGGCGCCCGTTGATAACGGAAGATATGGCTGAATTGGAGAAACTTAAAATCAGAACCAACTACCATGCAAATTCAGGTAATTATACACTAACCGATTCGACACTTACATTTCATCCTATTACGAATATGAATCCAAACAAAATGCAGGAAAACAGTTCCATAACTTATCCAATCGAATTGGATACTGATACTTTAACCGTCTTTCTAAAAAACTGGACATTAAAAAATATTCGGTTGGAATGAGAAAAGGGAAATGCCTTTTTCGATGAAAAGACTGAAAATTAAACTGAGGTTTTCGATTCGGCCAATAGAAAACGAAATTTTTCTTGTATTCTTGGAGAAAATTCAAGCATTCACCTTTGCTCCCGGATAAACGACGATATGGCCAATAATGGGTTTTCAGGGCATGCATCCGAGAAGCGACGCTTTTTCGAAAAGCGTCGCTTCTTCTGCTAATACAGGAAGACTAACGACAATTGGTTGTGTATTCCTTGTTACTTTTGCCTCCCGATCAACTTATCGTTCCATTACCAACTTTGTCAATAAAATCTGGCTCATTCCAATATGAAAATTCTAAAAAAGATCCTCTTCGCCGCCACTGTTCTTCTCGTTCTTTTCATTGGTGTACTCATCGCTATCCCTTATTTTTTTAAAGATGAAATAGTAGCGGAAATCAAAAATGCCGTCAATGAAAATCTTAATGCTACGGTGGACTTTTCCGATGTGGACATTTCCTTGCTCCGTGATTTTCCGAACGCCAGTCTTAAGCTTATCGACTATTCCGTGACTGGAATGGATGAATTTGAAGGGGTGAAATTGGTTGCTGGAAAAGCATTTGACGTGTCGGTCAATTTTTGGTCAGCGTGGGACTTTGGCAAAGTGCCGCTCGAAATACGCTCCGTTAATTTGGAGCAGCCGGAAGTACACATCATCGTACTAAGCAATGGGAAGGAAAATTACGACATTGCCAAGTCATCAGAAGAAACCACCGCCGATTCCGACCCTTACCAAATTCAATTGCAATCCTATTCCATCACCGATGGCAATATTATTTACGATGACCGATTGTGGGATAGCTATTTGAATATTACTGGTCTAAATCACAGCGGGAAAGGTGATTTTACGCAAGATATATTCGACCTTCAAACCAAAACGGATATTGATGATTTGACTTATAGGTCTGGAGGAATGTCTTATTTGAAAAAAGCAAAGTTGGATTATGGTGCCGGATTCAACATTGACATGTTGAATTCAAAATATACCTTACGGGAAAATGACCTGTCAATCAACGACTTACGATTTATATTTGATGGTTGGTTGGCATTGACACCTGATGGTGATATTGACATGGACCTGGCATTCAATGCGCCTCAATCTGAATTCAAATCGCTGCTTTCTATGATCCCCAACGCTTACATCGAGGGCTATGAAAATGTGATAGCAGGAGGTACTTTTAAGCTTGATGGTTTTGTAAAAGGAAAATATGGCATCTCTCCAGAGAGTTATCCCGCATTTAAAATCAACTTCAATATTGCCGAAGGCGATATACAATACCCCGATCTCCCGATGGGCATTTCCGGCATTAATACTGATGTTTCTGTGAATAGCCCATCCTCTGATTTGGATAAGATGTTGGTTGATGTTTCCAAATTTAACCTCCAAGTTGGCAACAACCCGATCGAAGGTTATTTCAAATTGAAAACCCCGATGTCCGACCCCGATGTCGATACTAAAATAAAAGGCATCCTCAACCTTGGTGACTTCGTTCGGGCCTTCCCAATGGAAGGTGTCGAGACCCTTAACGGCATGGTCAACATGGACTTGGCAGCACACACTAAAATGTCCACCATCGACCAAGAGGATTATTCCAATGTTGATATGTCCGGTAATGCTTCCATCGAAAACATGGACTACGTGGCCGATGATCTGCCCCCAGTGCGCATTGACGCAATGCGCCTGTTTCTTACCCCTAAAAATATGGAAGTCTCCAATTTTGACATGAAACTCGGAAAAAGTGACTTGAGCGGCAGCGGGAAAATCGACAACATCCTTGCCTACTTTTCGCCCGATGCAACCATGAAAGGAGATTTTAAAATCAGGTCTAATTATTTTAATGCAGATGAGTGGATGGAAGAGGAGGAGCCAGTAGGCAGTGAGCAGTTGGCAGTTGGCAGTTCGCAAGTGGGGGAAGAGGAGGAGCTTTTTAACCGGTTTGACTTTGATGTGGATGGGGAGATCGGGAAAATGGATTATGACATTTACCAACTAACGGATTTGAGAGCAAAAGGTCATTTTACGCCTAACAAATTGACAGCGAGTAATTTAAGTGGTAAAATCGGCGATAGCGACTTTGCTGTTTCGGGTGTGTTGAACAACGTTTGGAACTATCTTTTCAAAAACGAAACCCTTGGTGGTGACCTGAAAATGACCTCCCGATACATGAACCTCAACCAATTTATGGTGGAGGAAGAAGCAACTGAGGCAGTTCCCGAAGAAGCTACCGAACCTTTTCTTGTCCCAAGTGGCATGGACATCAATATGATTGCTGACATGGATAAGGTGATTTATGATAACTTGGAATTGAGGAATGTGAAAGGTGGATTGAAAATAGTCAATGAAGCCGTGGTTTTTGAGGACTTGACAGCTAATTCACTCGGCGGACAAATGGCTATCAAAGGTGGCTATGATACCAAAGATCACAACAAGCCTAAGTTCGACCTGGGCATGCAACTGGCGGACATGGATTTCCAAAAGGCCTTTAACGCATTCAATACATTCCAGGCCATTGCTCCTATCGGTAAATTCATCAAAGGGAACTTCGACACACGTTTCAACATGAGCAGCGTGCTCGGCAAAGACCTCATGCCCGATCTGGAAACGCTCACTTCCGATGGTTTTATGCAGACCATAAACGGAAAAATCAGTGGCTTTGGCCCCTTGCAAAATGTGGCCAACAAACTGAACGTGGATGCCTTTAAAAATTTCGACATCAAGAATACCAAAAATTGGTTTACGGTAAAAAACGGCGAATTGGCGTTGGAAGAATTTGACCACCAATACGAGGACATTGCTATGAAAATAGGCGGCACCCACAAGATTACAGGAAGCGGAATGAGTTATTTTATCAATGCAAAAATCCCTCGGGAAAAGATCGGCAAAAACCCATTGGGTGCTGCTGCCAATTCAGGTCTCGATTTATTATCTGGTCAAGCATCGAAGTTGGGTTTGAATATAAATGCAGGCGAGTTCGTCAATGTCCGTATCGGCATCACAGGTACGATCACCGATCCAAAAATTGATATTAAATTATTGGGTACGGAAGGGGAGGCCCAAACAGTTCAGGATTTGGTCGTTGGCACAGTGAAGGATGAAACGGAAAAGGTTATTGACAAAGCCAAATCCGATGCCGAAACCAAATTGAAAGTAGAACAAGAAAAACTTGTCAACAAGGCCAAAGCCGAGGCGGATAGCCTGACAAAAAAAGCTACAGAGGCCGCCAAGAAGAAACTGGAAGATGAAGCTAAAAAAGCTGCCGATGGCGCCACCAAAAAAGCCGCAGCAGAAGCCAAAAGGCTACTTGATGAGGAAGCCAAAAAGAAATTGGAGGAATGGAATCCGTTCAAGAAGAAGAAAAAGGGTGGGGGGTGATGGGTGATTTTAACATCGGCGGGAGTTGGAACTGTGCCGACATTTGTCCCCAACCCATCGCCAATCTATAACTGTCTATTTTAGAAAAACCAGCCATGCGTATTATTTTTATTTTTCTCGCCATTATTTTTCTTCACCTTGCTGCCTGCACTGACAACGAATCCTTCCCAATTCCCGAAACGCCCCCACTGCACTCGGGCAATTGCCTGTTGGACGGCGACTACCAAGGTATCCTCGTCCGGGAACGCCAAAATAGCATCAACGGCATCCCCTGGGGTTGGACGGACACTAGCGAAATTGATTTTTCCATAGCCTGTACTGTCTTTATGCATGGGACCTGTACTGGCCAGATTAGTACCTCGTCCGATACCATCACTTTTGAAAGTGGTGGATGTGAATGCTGGTGCGACTGTAGCCCGTTCATTGATTGCGGTGGCGATTTGCTGCTCGGTACGCGCCCGTTTTCTTTCGACGGCGACAGCCTGCTGATGTGGTCAGAAGGGGGCGGCGTGGACAGCCTCAGCATTCTGGGCCACGTACTGGGGTATTACCAGAAGGTTTTTTATCGGTTGGAAAAATTGTAGGGCGATGTCGCATGCCAATCCGATTTATAACGAACCGGGTAAAAGAGGTGGGCGAGGGCAGGGCTGAAATAATAATGCTCGCAACCAGAGTGATTGGCTGTGGGGATTTAATAAATTGTATATTGCAAATTCCCTCTCCATTCCCCTACCTTTGCCCCTCCCAACATTTCAAACCAAAACCCAACCTTCAAGCATTTCCATCCTAAATATTCACATTGATGAACAAGACCTTAGAGAACGCCATCAAAGAGCGAATTTTGATACTTGACGGAGCCATGGGTACCATGATCCAACGCTACAAACTCGCAGAAGAAGACTACCGCGGAGAACGGTTTAAAGACTTTCACAAGGATATAAAAGGCAATAATGATGTATTGTCTATTACCCAACCGCATATTATAGAAGCCATCCATCAGGAGTACATGGAGGCAGGTTCGGACATCATCGAGACGAATACTTTTAGTTCAACTTCCATAGCGATGGCCGATTACGATATGCAGGAGTTAGCTTATGAATTGAATTTGGCCTCTGCCCAAATTGCCAAGAAAGCGGCCTCAGAAATGACCCATAAAACTCCTGAAAAACCCAGATTCGTAGCGGGTGCTTTGGGGCCTTTGAACAAAACGCTTTCCCTCTCGCCAGACGTGAACGACCCTGGTTTCCGAGCTGTGACTTTCGATGAGGTGATGAATGCCTATTACGATCAAGTACGTGGTCTTGTAGATGGGGGAGTGGACATCTTGCTGGTGGAGACCATTTTCGATACACTCAACTGCAAGGCGGCACTTTTTGCTATTGACAGATATTTTGATGAAACGGGTGTGAAATTGCCCATCATGATCTCCGGCACTATTACCGATGCAAGTGGCCGGACTTTGAGTGGCCAGACTGTTGAAGCGTTTTGGATTTCAATTAGACATGCCAAACCGTTATGTGTAGGACTGAACTGCGCTTTGGGCGCAAAGGAAATGCGCCCTCATTTGGAAGACCTCGCCAACATTGCAGATTGTTTTGTCCATGCCTACCCGAATGCTGGTCTTCCCAATGAATTTGGCGAATACGACCAGACGCCTCACGAGATGTGTGATTTTATTGATGATTTTGTGGAAAGCGGGTTTGTGAACATTGTCGGAGGTTGCTGTGGCACGACACCTGACCACATTCGGCACATGGCTGAGCGTGTTGCAAAAATTAGCAAGCCGCGGATCATATCGCCGAAACCGGGTTACAGCATGTTTGCTGGTCTTGAACCTTTGGTGGTGCGGCCTGATGTCAATTTTGTGAATATCGGTGAGCGAACCAATGTGACGGGCAGCCGAAAATTTGCCCGATTAATAAAGGAAAACAATTACGAAGAAGCCCTTTCCGTTGCCCAGCACCAAGTTGATGGTGGCGCACAGGTCATTGACGTAAATATGGACGAAGGGCTGCTCGATAGCAAGGCCGCTATGGTGAAATTCCTTAACCTGGTAATGGCAGAACCCGACATTGCGAAGCTGCCGGTGATGATTGACAGTTCTAAATTTGAGGTGATAGAAGCGGGGTTAAAATGTGTGCAGGGCAAGTGCATCGTCAATTCCATTTCAATGAAAGAAGGTGTGGAATCCTTTATCTACCACGCAAAATTGGTACGCCGCTATGGGGCCGCCGCAGTGGTGATGGCATTCGATGAACAAGGGCAGGCAGATACCATCGAACGGAAAGTAGAGATATGTGCAAGGGCCTATAAAATTTTGGTAAGCGAGGTTGGGTTCCTGCCTGAGGACATCATTTTTGACCCAAATATTTTCGCTGTCGCAACGGGAATAGAAGAACACAACGAATACGCAATCAACTATATCGAGGCTACTCGGCAGATCAAAGAACGATGCCCCGGTGTGAAAATCAGTGGCGGCGTCAGTAATCTTTCTTTCAGTTTTAGAGGAAACAACCGGGTGCGGGAGGCCATGCATGCGGCCTTTTTGTACCACGCTATTCAAGCGGGCATGGATATGGGGATCGTGAATGCCGGCATGATGGAGATTTACGCAGAAATCCCTAAAGACCTGCTCGCACGGGTAGAGGACGTGATTTTCAACCGGCGGGAAGATGCGACCGACCGACTGTTGGAAATTGCAGAAAGAGTTAAAGGTAACGGCGTTTCTGGCGTAAAAAAAGACCTTTCGTGGCGGAAAGGCACAGTCGAAAAACGCCTCCAACATGCCCTTGTGAAAGGCATTACCGAATTCATTGTGGAAGATACAGAAGAAGCCCGGGTGAAATATGACCGACCGATCCAAGTGATTGAAGGCCCATTGATGGATGGGATGAACGTGGTCGGTGATTTGTTTGGCAGCGGTAAAATGTTCCTGCCGCAGGTTGTGAAATCTGCCCGGGTGATGAAAAAATCGGTCGCACATTTGACTCCATTTATCGAAGAAGAAAAATTGGCTGGCGGCAGCTCGGCAAAGGCAAAAATATTGATGGCGACGGTAAAAGGTGACGTCCACGACATCGGCAAAAATATTGTCGGCGTGGTACTGGGCTGCAATAATTATGAAATAATAGACCTCGGCGTGATGGTGCCCGCGCAAAAGATTTTGGATGCGGCAATACTGGAAAACGTTGACATGATCGGCCTCAGTGGCCTGATCACTCCTTCTTTGGACGAGATGGTTCATCTGGCAAAAGAGATGCAGCGACAAGGGTTTACCATGCCACTTTTGATCGGCGGGGCGACAACCTCAAAAACCCATACTGCCGTAAAAATAGAGCCGCAGTACAATGGTTCGGTCATTTACGTCTTGGATGCTTCCCGCAGTGTCGCAGTGGCTTCTTTGCTAACCTCTTCCAATGAAAATGCCAAGAATGATTTCATCATTCAGACAAAAAATGATTATGAGAAAATAAGGGTGCAGCGAGCTAATCGCAATATTTCCAAAAAATATATTTCCATAAAAAAAGCGAGGGAGAACAAGGTCAAAATAAACTGGGAAAATTATGTTTCTCCCAAACCTAAAATGTTGGGTGTCAAGGTTTTTGAGAATTATAATATTGAAGAATTGAGTAATTACATTGACTGGACGCCTTTCTTTTCAAGCTGGCAGATGAAAGGGAAATACCCGGCCATTTTTGATGATAGAACAGTAGGGGGAGAGGCGAAGAAATTGTTCAATGATGCCCAATCAATGCTGCGCCGAACCATCGATGAAAATTGGTTGGAGGCGAAAGCGGTTATCGGTTTGTTCCCCGCCAATGCACTCGAAAATGACAGTGTGGAAATTTATTTTAAAGAAAATGAAAAGGACAAGGAAGTCTTGGCAACCCTGCATTTCCTCCGGCAACAAGCTCAATATGCAGAGGGGAAGCCGAATATTTGTTTGTCGGATTTTGTTTTACCGAAATCTGGATTTGGAAATCCAGACTACATGGGAGCTTTTGCGGTGACAGCGGGTATTGGCATTGAAAAATGGGTGAAAAAATTCGAGGATGATCACGACGACTATAGTGCGATAATGCTTAAAGCATTGGCTGACCGCTTGGCCGAGGCATTGGCCGAAAGGATGCATGAACGTGTGCGTCAAGAATTTTGGGGCTATGCTAAAAATGAAGCCCTTGATAATGAGTCACTTGTAAAAGAAAAATACCAAGGCATTCGACCTGCACCTGGCTATCCCGCTTGCCCTGAGCATACAGAAAAGAGGACTCTTTGGGGCTTACTGAAAGTAGAAGAAAACACGGGAATGAAATTAACAGAAAGCTGTGCGATGTATCCAGCATCATCCGTGAGCGGGTGGTATTTCTCGCATCCAGAGAGCAAGTATTTCACCGTAGGCCAACTTTCAAAAGACCAGGTTGAAGATTATTCGGAACGCAAAGGAATGACGGTAGCTGAAGTTGAGAAGTGGCTGGGGAGTGTTTTGAATTATGATGTGTGAGGGGAGTAAGATCAGTTTCATGCCACTTCAATAATTTGGGTAGGTTTCTCATTTCCTGTTCTCTAAAAATCAATAATTTTTTGAAACGCAGAGATACAGAATTGCTTGGCTGGTTTGGTTCCAAACGATCCTGTACCTCTGCGTTAGGGAGTAGGAAAAAAATAACCTACCCACTCAAACTTGTTCTTTTTAAATAGGAAAAACTTTAAAAATCCTTACGTAGCTTGGCTATGTGCGGTTTCTAAAATTCTTCCTATTCAAAAAATACGGCGCTTTAGCTGGCATCTTATTTATTTCCTGCTCCCTTAAATTATAAAAAGACGATCTCTTGTCAGCCTTCCACCAATCCAATCAGCCCTTGTCCAACGGTTTCTCTAAAATTACACTTTATTGACAAGGGTCTTCTGTGCCACCAAGAACTACATTGTTCTCACCACAGTCTCTGTAAAAGGTCGTTGTTTTCGGATTGAGGACAAAGTTATTTGATGCCGCTAAGGCAGGGGCATTATTTATTGTAAGTGGCCCGAATAGGATAACATCATATGCGCCAGAATTGGTTGCTTGATTCTTGTTCAGAAAATTATCATGTGCCCCATCTATCAAATTATACCCGGCAAAAGAACTGTTTTGAGCTTCATTCTTTATCACTTTCCAGTTATTGCAAGCGTCAGCTCTTTCAAGCATATTCCCATTTGGCAATTGAATATTTCCTTGAAAAGAACAAAAAATAATTCCGGTACCATTATTATTGAATTCATTCTCTTTGGCTATGCCTTTTTTATCACTTGCAAACAGCCCCCAATTGAAATTTTCAACAAAATTACCTTTGATTTTTGCGTTTTTCCCACTTTCCACTATCATTCCTATTCCTAAGTTCCCACTAGTAAAACTGTTGGTCAGGTAATTATCGTAGAAACTTGGGCTGTGGCTATTGCCGCTTGCCCAGATTCCATGTTGATAGTCCTCAATCCTGTTATCCTCGATTCTCGCAAGTTTTGCATCTTCAAGGAATATTGCGGTATTTCCCGTGGATTTTGTAGGCACCATATGCAGCCCTTTTATGCGTACAAAATTGGCTCCATTAACATATATAGCCGGATCGATTATATTGGTCGTTGCGCTGAATACGCCTCCCCCCTTTTCACTGACATCAAAATAAATCTTTGCTCCATTTTCTCCGATTATCGTCACGGGCTTTGTAATGGTCACAGTACCGGACTCCCAATGGTCACCACTTTTGACGACTATTTTTCCGCCTATGCCTGCCTGTGAAATGGCGTTGGCCAACCCGTCTTGAGATCCAGCAGGAAGATATACTGTTGACCTCAAGGAATTTCCATCATAAACTGGAGGGTGCTTGTAATCGTATTCCAATTCGGCATCTGCGGCATCAATGATTGCCTGGATTTCGGTGGGAACATTAATGTCGTCGGTAAGAGCAGCTTCGGGAAGTGATTGATCTTTTGCACAACCGATCAAAACGAGTGCAAAAAATCCGGTTACGAAATAATTAATTGTTTTCATTACGAAAAGGTTTTATGAACCAGCATAAACAAGAATAATCTTGCTACTGCTCATTCATGTTTAGAAATAATGTGATTCTTGCCTTTTGTGTAGTTTTTATGTGAGATATTGGGTTTCCTTATTGATTGAGTCTGCAAAGAAATTTCTTCCCATAGCATCGATATAAATTCAGCCCATTGATGGGGATCCATCAAAATTTGCAAATGCAAACAAAGATGCAATCGTTAAAATGATGATACTGAAAAAATGCAATGCATCATAAAAGGGGAACATAATTTCAAAATTTGGTGGTTCAAATAATAAATGGGTGGAGAGTCGTGAAGTGGGTATAAATCTAAGCCTATTTGAACAAAGGAAAATTTCTATTTTAACTAAATAGATTTTTGAAGAGCAGTATTAGTTGGCAAGATACCATAACAAATATATTTAAACAAATTTCTGTCCTACTGTCTTTAAATGCTTGCACTAATGGTGCATCATCATGTAAAAGGGTTTTAGCTGAAAAAACCCGTGAGGCCATCTGGGTTGGTTTGGAAATTCACTGTTATTTTATCTTTATTTCACCCGAACAATTTTGCTAATAAAACCAAAGGGTGCATTGATAAATGACACCCTTCGGAAAGAAAAATTACTTTGTTGAGTTTGTGATATTTCCTATTATATCAAACAAGTAATCGTTGTTCAATTTAAACTTGTAATATCTTTTTTACTAGTGGATAATTATTTTATCCCTGAAATAATTACCCTTGTCATCAGAAATAATAAGGAAGTAACTTCCCGCGCTTAATTGTTTTTCAATTCGTGTTTCTCTTGTGAACTGTTGCTTTAAATGCAAACGGCCCATAATATCATACACGCTCAATGTAGCAGGATTAACTACGCCGATATTTTCGCACGAGATGCTACTGCCCTGTTTAAATGGATTTGGATATATACAGTTTATATTGTCTAAAGATGTAAATTCGGTGGCGGTGCTAAAACCAGAACAAAAATGTTCTTTGGTGCTCCATTGAATCCAGGCGACCTCGGATCGTCGATATATTTCCGTAATTTTTTCAATTAATTTTCCTGATGGATAATCGTGATAATAATTATACCTGTAAGTGGGCTTCCAGGTGTTTGCGGCAATATTCCATAAAAATAATTTCTCTAATTTTAGTAATCCAAATTTTTTATATTCATAAACATAACGAAGATAGCCGGGCTTCCATTGCCAGATGGAATCCAAGGTCCAACGCGAACCAGTTTTCTCAATTAACTGATTGTTTTGGTTATAGGAATAGTCGAATTTTTTCAGTGGTTGCCAAGACTCTGTTGAATACAGCCAATAAAAATGAATTTCTTCTGACAACATGGAAAGGGAATCATAAGTGAAAGTCTCTAATTTGTCATTTAACCAATTACCATTAAAAGAATGGCTGGAAACTTTTTCAATTAATAACGATTGAGGATCATAAGCGAATTTAATTTGAGAGGAAAATGTCCAGAAATTGGAATTCGGCTGTCTATGAAGTGTGCTTTCTGTTTTGAGTTGTCCAAGGCTATTAAAGGTAAACTCTTTTTTTGACTTAGGGATCCATTCACCGTTGTTGAAGTCTTTCCAGAATTGCACCCTTTCCTGTAATTGCCCATTCGGATTATACTCAAATGTAATTCTAAGGTGAGGGATTAGATTATCGGGGCACTGATTTGATGTAATTAATATTTCTTCGAGTTTACCATTATTGCTAAAAATGGAATCAGCCATACTACTGACCACCCAATTTTGCTCGCCCCATTGAGAAGTGGAAATGGTACTGTTGACAAATTTTGATACAATCAGGTCTCTTTGCCAATTTTGCCAAGAAGGAACGCCGGCGTGGGTAACTCCAAATTCCTCCTCAGATGTTAGGTTGCCCGAATCGTCATAATAATGAATGGTTTGTTCCAGGTCTGACCAGTGATCGATCCTCCAATTTGATGTGATTTCTTCATAAAGATTTCCTGACACTTCATAAGTGTAGGAAGTTTTACTCGCATTGATCCAACTGCTTGGTGCTCCTATAAAACAGCGACGTTGGTAAACGGCTTCTTGGATCATTAATGATGTATTATAGGAAAATAATACCCTGCTGGATAAAATAAACGAGTCACTGTCTCCAATATAATAAATAGTTTTTATGCCGGGAATATTTTGATAGTTCAGTTGGAGGTTTTCTCTTTTCCATGTTTGCCACATATTAGACTCTATATTCCAAAAAGAATAATAAATTACTTTTGGAAAAGAATTTACATTAACATAGCCGTACTCAATCAGGGATAAATTTTCCCAATCCTGTCCTTTCCAAATCTGATGCAATTCAGTTTTTAACCTGCCCTCTGTATCGTATTCATATAGAGTTTGCAAGAATGGATTGCTATAGGAAAACACTGTTTGGATCAACTTATCGTTATCGTCATAGTAATAGTATTTTTTTTGAAAAGGCTCGTCAGGGTTGCTCCAACTCATAAACATATATGTTGAATCCAGTCGGCAAGGGTTGCTCCGAAAATGGAGTGAATTACTAGATGAAGTTTCTGGAGTTATTATGTTATGACCAAGGGGTAAGCCCGGATGGTTAGGTAAAACACCTTTGGTCATACTTTCCTTCGGGTCAAATATTTTTCCAATTATTTCCTTGTACGGATTTATTGGCTGGGTTTTAAATTCACTTTTGACAATATTTTTCTCTTGCATAAGAGCTTGGTAATAATTCAAAGTGAATTCAAATTCACTACTTATTGGAATCTTATGGTTTTCAATAGTTTGTCCAATTAATTCCGGATAGGTTAACTCAATGGGCTGAGAAAACAACGAATTACTGATAAAAGTGAGAAAGAAAAAAATAAAGGACGGAGTACAAATTGAAGATTTCATTTTAAAAAATTTTTTGAGTTAAAAAAAAGGATAGCCTAGATAATTAAGGGCAGAATAAATTTGTTCCACAATTAATTGTCTAATTATCCGTGTGCTGTGAAAAAAAAGGATCGAATAAGACAGGATTATTACCGCAATGTGATATTAATAGGAATAGTAAATCCGAAAGAGCTTAAATCCTATAAGTCATGCCGGCCATTAATAGAGATGCTCCAAAGCCAAGCTCGCCAAACACACCGACCTTGCCGCAGCAGGAATATCGAATTCCCAAGAAACCGGTATAGGTCAACTTTTGTCTTTTGGGCAATAATTTAATATGTTCTTCCTCTGAGCCGAAAGCTCCACCTTCCATTACTTCAATGTGAGTGATGCTATAGCCCAAGCTGAACCCGCCAAAGATGTCCCACTTTTGTATCTTGGTACAATGGGCAGCAGGCCTGATGCCAAAGAAGTAAGAGGTATTTTGGTAAGTTTTCGGATGTTCAAGAGTAGCATAATCTTTTTTGAATTCGCTCACAGAATAGCCAAACTTTCCACCCAGGCTGAAATTATCAGATATCATCTGATCGCCGCCAAAAGTGACAGGTGGTAGGACCATTTTTGCTCCATCCATGAGGTAAGTAGGGAGAAGGCCAACGCCTACCCAGACATCTCTTTGACCTTCTTGGTACATACGGTCAGTTCTTCTTTGTGCCTGGGTAGCAATGGCGAATAAAAGTGAAATGCAGGCAATTAACAGGGGTAATCTAAAAGTTTTCATTTGGTTGGAATTTTGTTGTACTAGTGATTGAAATTGTTAAAAGTCAAAGCCAAATATTCAATTCACAAGATTACTGGATTGAAAATGTTTTTTGGGGTTATTTCCTTTCTTCAAATGCCATTAAGAGCGTTGGTTTGTGGTCTAAAACCGAAATCAAACTTCCTAAATTCTCCCGGTCTCATTCCTACTTTTTTCTTGAATACTTTTGAAAAATAGTTTGGGTCGCTGAAACCAGTCTGGTATGCGATGGTCGAAACCTGTTGGTTACAGTTTCTCAGCAGGGCTTTGGCTTTGACGATACGTAAGTGTGTGATTAATTTATTGGCGGATAGGCCACCGTTGGCCATTAGTTGCCGGTAAAGTTGAGGCTTACTGATAGCAGCCTTTCGGCTCAATTTTTCAACCGTTAATTGATGGTCATCAAGGTTGTCCTCAATGATGGACTTGATTTCAGATAGAAGAGTCTGATTCATTTTAGGAGGCATTAAAAAGATGTATCACTTTGTTTCGTGTCACAATATACAAGCTGCCGTTAGCTCTTCACAAATACATTATTCAAAGTGTTTAATAAAAAAATAGGATAAAATTTTGCTAATATCCCTTTTGTTGGCAACATAAGTCACTGAAAATGAGTGATTTGACATGAGTATTATTTATATTTGGATTTATAATTATTTCCCATCATCCAAATAGAAAAATCATGCAAAACACCAAACTGATCCGGTTGCTTATCTACCTGCAACCCGATGAATACAAATCCTTTCTGCTATTCGTCAGATCACCTTACCACAACAGCAATAAACAGTTGGCGGCTTTGGCGCAATGCCTGCACGTTCATCACCCTGGTTTTGACCTGCCGAAACTGACCAAAGAATATATTTATAAAAAAATGCACCCTGCTGGAAAGCTCTACCATGAGGGCCGCATGAACGTCATCATGAGCCAGTTAGTCAAATTGTGCAAACAGTTCTTGGCTTTTGAGCAACTCAAAAAAGATGATTTTCAGTTGAATAAATTCAGGTTGATAGCTTACAAGGAAAAACGGATGGATGGGGAATTTGCCAAAGCTTCAAAAAAGCAGGAAGAGGCATTGTCGAAATGGCGAGACGATGGCCAATATCATTTGGAGAAATTTTTATTGAACAAAGATGTATTTTATCATCCGGGAACAATCCGGTATCATGTGGGGATGAAAAGTTTGAATAATTCATTGGAGGCTTTGGATATGTTTTTTGTTTGGGAGAAGTTGAGATTGGCGGTAGCGGCTTTTAACCGGATGCGAATAATAAATGAAAAACCCACCATAAGGATATTACAAAAGATTCTTAAAGGTTTTGAAAATGAGATTCAACATCGAAGAGTATTAGGGTTTTACAAAAAACTAATTCAATTTTATACTACAGGTGAAATGGATAGCTTGTATTCATTGGTTAATGAATTTGAATCAGTATCAACTAAATTCGATTTTGTTGAAAGGCAATCTAATTTTACTTATTTAATCAATATTTTTTCGCAGTATCACAGGAATGGAATTCTTGGTTTAGAATCAAAAATATTTCAACTATATAGAATCGGACTTAAATTAGGAATATTCATTGAGAATGAAAAAATGAATGATATAATATTCACAAACATAGTCTCAATTGGAAGCATGTCCTACGAATTTGAATGGACAATGAAGTTTATTGAGAACCATAATAAATACATTTCTGATGAATTAGTTGAAAACGCAGTTAATTTATCGAATGCCTATATATGTTATTATAAAGCATTTTATGAAAATAATTTGACTGAATTTTCAAGAGTATTGGACTACCTTGAAAAGATAGATTATTCTAAGCCCAATTATTCATATCGTGCAAGGGGGCTTTCATTAAGAACATATTATGAGTTCTTATTGAAAGAAAAAATTGGAATGGACTTTATTCTTGATTATTGTAATGCTTTTGAGAAGTACCTTAAAAGAGATAAGTCATTGGAAAAAACTAAGAAAAAAGCGTTCTTAAATTTTATAAAACAAACTCGAAAACTAATTAAATGGAATATGCAAAAACTATTGCATGAAAAGAATTTCGATTCTGAAATCCAGGCCATTCGAAAAGAGAGTAACCTGTTTGCAAAAAACTGGTTGATAATAAAGATTGGGGAACTTCGATCTGTCCCCCAATCTTGAAGATGTCAGCCATCGAGGGTGTCAACGATAACAATTCCGCCTTTCACTTTCTTTTGTTGCTCGATGCTGATGGCTTTGGAATTAAATTCATCCAATTTGATTTTAATACTCCGTTTCATAACACAAATAGTTTACTATGCCTGCGGGTGTCGAAACACTTGACAGGCATGGGTTAAATAAGCTGGAATAAAATCCAGGGTGGAAACTCGAGGCAAGAATTGCGGAGCAGGTTATCCTTTAATTTAGAGGCTCAAAAATTATTGTAATTATTCCTGCTGTAGCTATTTATGCTTCACTCAAGTGAATAGAGGAAACAAGGAGGATGGTGACAGAAGAAAAATATTTTTCTATTTTTAGCACTTTAGTGTCACCATTCCTTTTTTAACGGTATTAATTTATGAAGTGTCAAGACGAAGTGATCGTTGAATTAATTCTGAAACACGATCAAAGATCAGATTATCAGGCAGTTAAGTGCTTGTCCAAGTGTAAGGGACAAATATCGTCAGTATTGATAAGGATGAATTCGGCAGAAGCTGATGAGAGGGAATCGGTGTTCAACCATGCTTTGGTTGCTTTTATAATGAATGTCAGAAATGGCAAGTTTCAATTGAGTGATGTTGCCAAAATATGTACCTATCTTACAGAAACGGCCAAACGGATCTGGCTAAACTGGCAACGGGAAACCAAAATAAAAAATATGGAACAGCCCATAGAAGAAAACGGCCCTGATCCTGATTTGAGAGAACGCCTGAAAAATGCACTTTGCCGATTGGCCCCTTCTGACCAGGAAATCCTGACCGCATTTTATTTTTACGACTTGACGTTGGAAGATTATGCGGGCAGGAAAAACATTTCTCATGATGCAGCAAAGCAACGTATATCGAGGGCTCGGACGAGGTTAAAAGAACTTTTTATTAAAAACTAAAAATCAGTATGGAATTTTTACCAGCTATTGCCATTTCATTGAAAAAATATTTAGCGGGGAAATTAGCGAAAACCGAAGTTGCAAAACTGGAAGCCCGCCTGCACAGCGAACCGGAATGGAAAGAGGAACTGGAATTGACAAAATTGCTTATAAGTGAAACTGGAGAATTGGAAAGGGAGCGATTGTTGGAGATGATTGAAAATGTGGGGGCAGATGAGGAGAAAGAAGGTGATGTCGTTATTCGGTTTTGGAGAAAAAAAGTGTGGAGGGTGGCGGCTACAGTTTTGGCATTAATGGCAGCCGGATTATGGTGGAATCTCAGCGAAATAAACAAATTGAATGATTTTATTGCTGATTCATATTTCCCACCTATCAATTCCATAGATCGGAGCGGTACAGATGATTTCACTTTGGCATATATGGTTTTTGAAAAAAAGGAATACGAAAGAAGTATAGAATTATTAGAGCGTTACTCAGAGAGTGATACCATCTATTACAATGTGTTACGCTTACAAGGGCATAATTATTTAAAACTAAATCAATACGACAAAGCTATAATAAAATTTAATAATGCAATAGAATATCAAAATAGCCATCCCGGTTTTAAAATAGAAGACAGTGAGAATGTCCAGTGGTCCCGACTTTTAGTAATGTATAAATTATTGGAAGAAGAAAAAATAAGTCAAAACGAATTCAATAACGAATTGGAGAATTTTATTTCCAGTTCAAACCAAAACGATATTTATTTTAAAAAGGCAATTCAATTACGATCTATGCTGTAATTTCTTTTGAAAATAGGCCCATAAAAACCAACCTATTAATAGGCCCATAATTCCTCCTGCACTTATTATATAAATATTTTCATAAAATGATAATCCAAATTCCACTTGCCCCATATTCCCAATAGCTGTGAATGCGGCCCAATATTTTGGATGTGCTTTGGCGATCCTTGTGTTGTCCGAGTTAATGTAATCCAATTTCGCAAGCTGTAATGCTTCATCTTTTGAATCTCCCTTTTTTAAGTTACTATAAAAATTAACCATAATATCTTTAGTTGCTTCATCATTGATATTCCACAGGGTGGTGATAATGCTGCGTGTGCCGCTGAAAGCAAACGCCCTGGCGATGCTAATCATGCCTTCCCCTTTCCATACGGGCCCTGTGCCTGTTTCACAAGCACTCAAAACTACCATTTCCAGCGGGGTTGTCTGATTATAGAGTTGGTTGACATATAATTTATAAGGTGTTTCTAATGTATCAATTGTATTTGAAAATGCGATATAGGATAAGTTCGGTTCTTTAAGGTTGGCTTTGGCATGTGTAGCTATATGTAAAATTCTGCCATTTTTCCAGGCACTTAGAAATTCCTCTATTGTTGCCTTTTTATCAGAAATATTTAGTCCTCCAATTATTTTTGATATGGCTTTTGCCTCAGGTATGTTGTATTTCAATGGCCCTAACATATTTCTTTCCTGATAAGCATAACTTTCGTTTTCGTCTCCGATTTCATGAAATGAAGGGCTAAATGAAAATATTTTCTTTTCATCTATTTCTTCTATGGGTTTTTTCATATCCTGTAATAAAGTAGCAGAAAAGGCATAGCTTATCTTTTTGTCCCTGATTAAATATGGTAATGATTTAAAGTTGTAATTTTCTTGCTCTGGAATGACTTCGGTCAGCAGTGCATCGAACGGCACGTTCCATAATACTCCGTCTGGAACGATGATTAAATGGTCTGCATCTTGAATAAATTCAGAAATGGGTTCAATTAATTGCTTATACAAAGTACTTGCTTTCCTGATATAAGCTTGGTTTTCTGATCGATATATATCTTCTTTAATGCTTTGTGCTATAAAGGATAATTCCGGATTCCAGCTTATTTTTTTTATTTTGATATTTTCATACTTAGGACTTATTAAAAAAATAAATGCGGTTGTGTCGTGGATGAAGTATTCGATGAGGGATTGGTTAAATTTTAGGGTCGCATTAGTTTTCTTCAATGTGGCAACGTTTGTTTTGTATTTAAGTTTATAGTAAGTTGGGTACTCTTTTTCTATTTGATTTAGTAATGCTTTTTTTCTTTCATATAAACTAAATAGCCTATCATTTAAACTAGATACATTCGATTCATGTTTATCAGCATTATTAGTTGCCATTTCGAATCGTAATTGTTCTAATGTGACAATTTCATTTTTATACACAGATAGCTTTTCAATAATATTATTTGGTATCCCACTAATTGCTACTGCATCAATATTTTGAATAGACTCTCTGATGAGGAGACTTTTACTTTGCTCACCTAATTCATGTGCTCTCGTTAAATTATTTTGATCTCCTGTCAATTCATATAATTTGATTAAATTCATGATCATTCTGCCATATCGACCTCTGGCTTCTTTTATTATCTCTATATTTGATGAAACATATTCATAAGTTTCCATCAATTTTCTATCAACAATAAAAGTTAATTCATAGCACTGAACAGCATTGTTTAAATAATTATGGTCTTGGTTTTGATTAGCTAATTGTTCATAGATATTAGCTTTAATAGTTAATGCTTCAAGAATAGTATTTTCAGCATAAATAAATTCAGGGTCTGGTAGTTCGTGAATCTTGTCGAATGGGAGACTGGGTAAAACAGCATTTAGAGCTTTTTGAACATAAATAATGGCAGAGTCAATTTCCTTATCTTCTAGAAGAACTGTAGCTATACGATTATTTATTTTACCTAATTCCCGCCTATTTGTTGTTCTATAATAGTTCTCTGAAAGTTCCAGTGCCTTCAGCAAGTTTTCTTTTGCTAAACTTAATTCCCCGTTTAATTGATAGATGCTTGCATAGTTTTCATAAATTGAAGGTAAGTAACGTTCAGCATTTGTGTATAAATTATTTTTGATTGAAAAGATTAAGGATTTATGGGCTTCCTTGTTAGTTTTCAGAGCTTCTCCCAAATGCCTTAATTCTATATATGATTCTGAAAGAAGTGATTTTATGAAATAGATTTCAATTTTCGATATTCCTTCCCAGGCCAGTGCTTCATTGAGTAGATTAATGGCTTCCTCATGACTTGACATAGACTGGTAAATAACAGCATAATCTTGTCGTGCTTGCGCTGCCCAGTTATTTTTTCCTGCATTTAATGATTCTTCTTCTGCTTTTTTTAAATAATATTTTGCTTTTTCATAATCTCCAAACCGAGTATAAATATTTCCCATTGGGACATACACATAGTGTGTTATAGTATCATTTTCATTATTTAAAATGTCAACAAAAATGGTTTTTGTCTTTTGATAGAACTCTAGCGATTTTTTCAGATCACCTTTTTGATTGCAGGTGTATCCTGCAAAAAATGTTGACCATGCAATATTAGACCATTCGTCGTCTTTAATAGGATCACGAAATTTGTATATAATTGGGTGGCCATAATTCTCAATGGATTTGGTTAGATCATTTAAATCATCTCTGTATATCTGTCCAAATTTTCTGTAAACATTGGTCCAACTGTTCAAATCATTATTCTGATGGAAAATTTCCAATGATTTGTTCTTGTAAATTTCAGCACTATCCAAAATATTATCCTTGAGAAAATTTACGCTTTTATCAAAATATTTTACAGATACGAGCGAATCAGGATAGTTCAAAGCCAATAGCCGTTTACAATTTACTGAGGAAATAAAGAGTGTAATAAAAGAGAATTTAATAATTAATATTACCGACCGATTCATTTTATTTATTTTCTTTTGGATTTATTTTTGGCCGTATTCTTTTTTTTGTTCTTCTGCCTATATAAAATGCTACTAAACCCAATGCTAATGCACCGCCTGCATAACTCCATCTGTTCTGAAGTTGTCTTCCTATGTATTCAGGCCAGTCCATGCAATCGCAAGGGTCATGTACTGGCATAAAAAAACTAAAGAATCGACCGCTTGGAGCTTCTGGTCTGTCGCATAAAGGAGGATCATATGAATAAAGCATTCTATGCGGTTCTTTACACCAATCGAAATCGTCGTTACAAAGTTCACCATTAAAAATTGCCGTGTCAGGTCCGCCATTAAAAACAACTGATCCCATTAAAAAAGTATCACATAATTTCTGCGGTTCAAACCTCTCTGATTTTGCAGTAATATATATTGTTAAACATTGGGGGGAATAAGGGGCTTCTACCCCTGGCAAGATGGCCGGAATTCTTACATAACCAGTTGGGAAAGAGGTGAAAGTTTTTGGTGAAGCCAAATAGGAATCCCATGCAAATGTCTCATCTGACCCTAAGTGCTTGCCCATAGGTTGAAAATCGACACAATTAAAACCATAATTATCTTCAAACTTAATATCAATTGTTGTTGCATCACCAACTCGATCATTGCAAATTGTCATGCTGAAATAATATAAATAGCATTCATCCTCACAATCCTCATAGCAGTTTTCACAGCATTTGCAAATGTTATATAAGCACAATTTGTTTGGGTCATGAGCTGATACAACTGTATAGGTTTCTTCTCTTGCATCTGCTATATTGATGCCGCTACCCATTAAACCAGCAGTTGTTCCTGGATTCCAATGATTATTTGTGAGTATGTCGACTTCTGAAGTATCGTATGGTGGTAAATCTTCCTGATTATTATAGCCCACCATTGCAAGAAAATTAAACCTGGGGTCATGGTCATTCCCAGCCTTGTCGGAGTCGTTCGTTATTCTTGGTTCAGTAGATGTGATGTGAAAGATTCTCATCTCATCATGTCCTTTATCAAATGCCCCATCGGCTTCTGTTGATTGAAAACTGAGTATAGCAACACTGTCATATTCGCTGGCAAAATTAGTGTTGTTGGCTCCGTATTCCCCAAAGGAATCAAATTCAGCAGCAGTCATCAAGCGCTGGGTGGGATCAGTGGGATCAACACCAAATATTCTTTCTCCATTATTATTGTAATAATCGGCCAAATGTGTCCGCATATATGTGAAAGCATCCTTTATCGGTGTTCTTGGCCCAACTAAATTGATTTTTGATCCATAAAAAAAATAGATTTCACCTGAAACTGGAGGATTGGTTGGTGCAGGATTGACTTTGACGGATATGATATGAACAGTTTCGTATTTACGTCTAGGTGCATGGTTCGTATCTAACTCGATAAGCCTATCCACGGGTATAATAGGAGAAAAGGAAGCACCGGGATCATCTATTGGTGCCGTTATCGTCCGTGGAGTCGTTTTTTCAGGCGGTTTATCATTTGAATATTTTTCCGTTAAATAAGCTGTAACCTGATAACTGGAATTTTCCCGATATCTATGTTTAATAATATATGATTGCCTGCAAGTATCTATTCCTGTAATGTCACCACCAGCAGCATTTTGACACTGAGAAAGGTTTCCTAAATCCTGGTCAATTTCAAATACATCGTCTTCATATTTCAAAAATGTACCATCTCCAAAAATCCAGAAAACATCGTATCGTGGCTTATCCAAATAAGGAGGAATGAGTGGAGGTGTGTAGTTTGCAATTTTTCCCAAGCTTGTTAGATGGAAATCAAAAACATTTGCTGTATTTGAAGAATTAACCTGAGGTGTGGTTTCTTGGCCGTAAATTATTGAACCACAAACAAATATTAAGAACAAAGTAGTAATGAAATTAAAATGCCTTTTCATAGTAAAGGGAATTAGGATAGAGTTATATAATTGACATCTCCAAAAATAGAGGGACTTTCCTAGCATCAACTGGAAAAATCATTCAAAATAAGTCCACGGAAGTTTATTGTATCAATCTGATTGGGTAGGAGAGAGCTGTTATTCCCACAGCATATTCCGTTTTTTACGGATATACCGTTTCACATTCAGCCAAAAAGCAACAAAAAGGTAGATAATAATAGGAGAGCCTAACGCAACAAAAGAGAGGTAAATGAAATACATGCGAACACGGGTAGTCGCAATGCCCATTTTTTCGCCGAGGTAACTGCACACGCCAAAGGCAGAGCGTTCGAGTAAATATTTGATGTTCTGCATGGTACAAAAGTAAAAAGTAAAATGTAAAAAGGCAAAAGTGACCGGATGAGCCACTTTTATCTTTTTACTTTTTACTTTCTACTTGATCTACTGCAACTGAACTTCCTTCTCTTCGATCAATTTGCGGATATTGATCAGTGCATAGCGCATGCGCCCAAGAGCGGTATTGATGCTCACCCTGGTGAGGGCAGCAATCTCTTTGAAACTCATGTCTGCATAATGCCTCAAAATAACGACTTCACGTTGTTCGGGAGGCAGCATATCCACCAACTGGCGAATCCGGTCATGGGTCTGGCTTCGCATGATGAGCTGTTCTGCATTTGGCTCATCGCTGCTCAGCACATCGAAGATGTCAAATGTTTCAGTAGGATTGACATGGGGGCGTCTTTTCCCCCTCCGGAAATAATCAACACATAGATTGTAGGAAATACGCATAGCCCACTGGCTGAATTTGCCTTCGTGGTTGTACTTGCCACTCCTAAGTGTTTTAATGATTTTGATGAAAACTTCCTGGAAAATGTCTTCTGCGAGTGCATCGTCTTTTACGAAGAGGTAAATAGACGTGTAGATCTTTTGTTGATAACGGTCGAGTAATGTCTTAAATGCCCTTTCGTCTCCGTTAAGATACTGGGCAATGAGTTGGTGGTCATTAACTGGCATAACTTCCATAACTAAATCAAAAGTTTAGTGATTAAAAAATATTCGAGGTTGATTTAGTGTAGAAGTTTTATGCTTATACGATCTTATTTAAATGATTGAAAATTAAGTGAAGGAAAAAAGAGTAATAAAGTGAATACAAGACAAAGACGACGCCAAGTTAGTAATTCCATCGAGGAATTTGGACTTTTTGTCGGTATTAACAAAAGATTGGTTGTGAAATAAATCCTAAAATGACAACTATTTGACTAATCACGGCACTAATAAAGCTTCTTTGCAGCTAAATCCAAAACATTAAATCAATACTTTTATCTTGTGGCCTTTCTTGAAGTTATTGCTTTTTTGTCAAATCATAAACAAAACATTTGGCTACACTTGGAAGGTTTTCAGTTGTAAAAAACATTAACTTTGTGCTCGATTTCAATGAATCTTCCCTATTTTTGCTGAACCATTCATTCTCGTTACTTTTGCCTGCTTTAAGTGAAAAATATTCTGGAAATTAAACCATAAGTAAATACCCAATGGTAAGAAAGCAGATTGTAGCAGGCAACTGGAAAATGAACATGGATTTTGACGAAGGGAGGGATTTGGCCTTCTCCATCATCAGAAAACTTGGTCCACTCCACTCTCAAGTAATATTTTGCCCTCCATTCATTCACCTGAATTATCTATCGGTCTTAACAAAAGGCATAGCAAACTTAAGTTTGGGAGCCCAGAACTGTCATCAGCAAAACAATGGTGCATATACTGGAGAGGTTGCTGCATCTATGCTCAAGTCAGTTGGTTGTGAATATGTAATATTAGGCCATTCAGAGCGAAGGGAATACTTTGCAGAAGGAGATGAAATACTTGCCCAGAAAGTAGATGTTGCCATTGCCAATGACCTTATCCCCATATTTTGTGTTGGTGAAAAATTAGAAATAAGAGAGGCCGGAACACATGAGAATACTGTTGAGAAGCAGTTGAAAGGTGGGTTGTTTCATCTGGAAAAAGATCTTTTTTCAAAAGTTGTGGTGGCGTATGAACCGGTATGGGCCATTGGGACTGGTAAAACAGCATCTCCTCAGCAAGTTCAAGAGATGCATTATTTCATCAGGAAAGCCATCGCTAATAAATACGGTAAAAAAATAGCCGACATGACGTCGATTTTATATGGCGGCAGTGTAAAACCCAATAATGCCAAAGAATTGTTTGAAAACTCAGATGTCGATGGTGGCTTGATCGGAGGAGCTGCTCTTAAGGCATCTGATTTTATTGATATTATTAACAGTTTTCCGAAGGATTGAACCCTTGTGCTTAGGTATAAAAATTTCATTATGAAAAAACTATTACTCTTCATTGTATTTAGCTTTTCTTTATTATTGAACCATGCTTGGTCACAGTGTCCTCCTCCTGGATTCCCGCCTCTTCCGCCAGGAGATGATTGTCCACAGTCACTAGTGCTATGCCAGGATATTAATGGTTATTGTGAGGTTTTGGATGCAAACAATGTGCAAAGTAATTTCCCTGGCTGTCCCAGTAACGTCTTGAACAATGATGAGTGGTTCTCTTTTGTTGCTTGTGCAAGTGAGTTGTCAATTGAAATAACGCCTTCCAATTGTCAGAATGTAGGCGGTCAACCAGGTATGCAAGGTGCAATGTATGAGGGTACTTGTAATGGTGCGGCCGTTGCAACCCAATGCGGTTGTACGACGGCTCCATTTATATTAACGGCCACTACGACTCCTGGACAAACTTATTATATTGTGTTAGATGGTTGTGCAGGAGATATTTGTGATTACTCTGTTGCTGTTCTCTCAGGAACAACAACACCTTGTCCTCCCCCAGATGCCGTCCCGGAGGGGCCTACTCAAGTTTGTCCTGGAGCCATAGTAAACTATACTATACCAGTAGGGAATGCGGAAAATTACACGTGGACGATCGATAATCCTGGCCTGGGTATGTTTACAGGGTTGCCGACAGGGTCTTCTGTTGATGTCCAATGGGGGCCTAGTACTGGCTTAGCCACCATTTGTACACAAGGAATAAATGCTTGTGGGTTGTCTTCAAATATTGCTTGTCTACAGGTCAATGTTGAGGCAATTCCCCCAACTGATGAAGCTATTGATATCTGTATTGGCCAATGTGAAGAATGTGCAGGACAAATGTTTTGTGCGCCAGGTGTTTTTCCTGTTATACTGCAAAACTACCTTGGTTGTGATAGCTTGGTCAATTGTACAGTAACTAATATTATTGTAAATAGTCCTCCTTTATTTCAGGAAGAATTCTGTGGGTTTGTCAGTTATGAGGTATGTGGTACCTTTTATTCCCAAACTGGAATATTCACGACCATTTGTCAAAACTACTTAGGTTGTGACAGTACAGTTACGGTTGATTTGGCCATTTTTGAACCTGAGGCTATTATTGAAATGCCAATACCAACACTAGAGTGTGGAGTAGCAGATACTGTGTTACTTAACGGGGCTGCTTCTCCAATTGCCTTAGCCCCAGGGGCAACCACCACCTACCTTTGGACAGGTCCAGGAATAATTGCGCCGAATAATTTACCAATAGTAGAATTGGATTCAGTGGGTGAGTATTGCTTGACTATTACTCATGCAAGGAATGGTCTTGAATGTGAATCAACTACTTGTGTTGAAGTAACAGTAAGTGCTGAATTGCCTATGGAGCCTATGCTGGATGGGAATGCCGATCCTTGTACTGGTGTCGCTTCAATATATACAGTTGCTCCAAATGGTTCACCTACCCCAGACGGCTTTACTTGGACAACCCCGAATGGAGAACCTTTTACCATGATTTCTTCTGATACAATTGAAATAACTTGGAGCAATCTTACCGGAGGTGATTTATGTGTAACAGCTGACAACGATTGCGGCAGCAGTTCACCGACTTGTATTACAATTACCGTTACCGAAACCCCAGAAGATCCAGATGTTTCTGGCCCAGATGAAGTTTGTGCGGTAAATCAAACCGAAACTTACACTATTAATAATCCTCAAGCCGGTGTGACCTACAATTGGACAGTGCCTACAGGCGCTTCTTTCAATGGTTCGGGAAGTACCATAGATGTGAATTTTGATGGTTCAACTCCTGGATCAGGTCAAGTTTGTGTCACAGCAATGAATGATTGTGGTACAAGCCAGCCAGGATGTGTGGATGTAACAATTGGTGCGTTGCCTCCAACTCCAGACATGACGGGGCCAGTGAGTGTTTGCTCAAACGGGACTGGCTATATGTACACAGTATCGAATGGTCAAACAGGCGATATTTATAATTGGACAGTTCCTTCTGGAGCATCAATAATCGGCTCAGGAGCAACAATCGAAGTTGACTTCAATGGATCAAGTACTGGCGATGTTTGTGTTTCGATTACAAATGAGTGCGGTACAAGTATGCAGACTTGTTTGAATGTAACTGTCATTGAAGTGCCCAGTGCAATCTTAAGTGGGTCAGGAGATATTTGTGCTGGATCTGGCGAGACGGTGGATTTGACCATTACATTAACTGGTACTGGCCCTTGGGACTTAACCTATACTTTGAATACAACGGATACCATCAATTTAACTATAAACAGTAGCCCTTTTATATTAACTGTTTCTGAACCAGGCACTTATGAACTGATTACACTCAGTGGAAATGGCGGTTGCGATGGTTCAGCAAGTGGTTCATCCATTGTAGTTGAAAATCCGTTGCCCACTGCTGAGTTGAGCGGTATGGATACAATTTGCGCAAATAGCAATGAAGTTGGCCAATTGACTATTGACCTGACAGGTGCTACCCCATGGACAGTCACTTGGGAAGCTAACAGCACTTCCCAGGCGCCTTTAGTCATCACTACCACGCCATTTACCTTGGATGTTACTGAATCCCAGGCAGGGACTATTATTTTGACCGGAGTAACGGATGCTAATGATTGTGTTGGGACTGTTTCTGGAACTGGAACAGTAACGGTTGTCGATGCTCCCACCGTTAGTAATGTACAAAGGACTTGTGACCCAACCAACACCACCTATACTGTAACAATATCTATCACAGGAGGTGATCCGAGCACTTATGATGTTAGTCCAGCAAACGGAATGTTATTAGGTAATACATTTACAAGTAATGCTATCTTTTCTGGAGTAAGTTATTCATTTACAGTGACCGATGCGAATGATTGTAATCCAGTTTTGGTGGAGGGTACATTTGAATGTAACTGTGAAACAATGGCCGGGGAAATGGATTTGATTCCGATTAATACTTGTGGGAACGGCCCGGTTTCCGGCATTTACGATAATACAAATGAATTTTTGGATGGAGATGATGCCTTGGTCTTTATGCTCCATAGTGGAAACGGCACCTCTGTGATAGCTCCTATCGTTGGGGAATATGCAACACCAGATAATATTGTGTTCGATCCCAATACGATGACGTATGGAACCACTTATTACTTATCGGCAGTGGCAGGTAATGCAAGTGGCAACTCCGTAGATTTGATGGATGCATGTTTAAGTGTTTCACTTGGCACGCCGATTACTTTCTTTGAAATACCAACTGCAACATTGAGTGGTATAACAAGTGTCTGTTTGGGCGACGATGCAGATTTGACTGTCGTTTTTACAGGTGAGGCTCCATGGAGCATCATTTATGATGATGGAGTAAGTTTGGACACCATCAATGGTATCAACGCTAATCCTTTTACTTTAACTGTAACCCCTGGGTCAGCTGGCCTGAACACTTATTGCCTGACCGCAATGACTGACAATAATTGCGATGGTGATGTGAGCGGCTGTGGGGATGTAACTGTCCACACAGGAGTGGAAGTGTCAGATTTAGCCTGGAATTGTAATCTTACGGCAACAGCATATGTTGTCACATTCACCATTTCAGGAGGAGATCCTTCTTCTTATTTTGTGACTGGTGGAACTGGCACACTCGTGGGGGGTACATTTACAAGTGATGAAATCCCTGCTGGCATGGGTTTCTCATTTACAGTTGATGATGCCAATAGTTGTGACCCTCAGACTGTCTCGCAGACCGTTGTCGATTGTAATTGTATTTCCGATGCTGGTGTTATGACATCAGATACCGTTTCAATATGTGGAGACGGGCCTATCACAGTACCCGTTGCAGATTCAACCGTGTTGGACGCCAATGATGTTCTATTATACTATTTACATACTGGGGCAAGTAGTTCATTGATTGGAACGATCGCCATCAACACCATTCCTGAGTTTACATTCGATCCGAATACGATGAGTTATGGAACGATTTATTATGTCTCATCAGTGGTTGGTGATGACGATGGTAATGGCGGGGTTAACTTAATGGATCAATGTCTTTCCATAGCGCCAGGCACACCTATTGTCTTTTTTGAAATACCAACAGCAGCCATAACTGGCGGAATAGAAATATGTCCTGGAGAAACAGCTCAGTTGATAATTGATTTAACTGGTGATTCACCTTGGACCGTTACCATTAATGGAACTGTTTATGACAGTATTGTCGGCTCACCATTTATATTAGATGTCAATCCTGCAATAACCACGGTTTATCAATTGACAAATGTGACAGACGAAAACTGTGATGATACTGTTGCCGATGAACAAACTGTAACCGTCCACGATCCTCCTACCGTAGCGCTTGACAGTGAAGATTGTAATCTTACCGGTACGGCTTATGTAGTTTGTTTTACTATTTCTGGTGGAAATCCTGGTGGTTATCAGGTTACGCCTAATGACGGCACCCTCACTGGTAATCAATTTTGTAGTACTGAAATAGCAAGTGGGCTTGGATATTCATTTTCTATTACGGATGGTTTTGGATGTGTAGAAGCAACGATTAGTTCACCTGCCGTAACATGCCAATGTTTAACCAATGCTGGTGACTTGGATGCTACCCCGCTGAGTGTTTGTAGTGACGGAATGACCCCTTCCACCATCCCTTATGATATCAACGGTACGGAGTTTCTTGACCCAGATGATGCTTTGTGCTTTGTGCTTTACGATGGCAACACGGTACTTGAAACCAACCCAGATGAACCAGTATTTGGCTTCAATCCAGGCAATATGGTAGTTGGCCAGGTTTATACTATCTGTCCTGTGGCAGGTAATGACGATGGAAGTGGGTGCGTTGATTTTGGTGACCCATGTTTTTCCATTGGCGGCTGTGTTGACGTATTGTTCAACGAACTACCAACAGCGACGTTGGTGGGCACAGTTGATATTTGTGCTGGCGAGACTGGGCAATTGGAAATCAACCTTACTGGAACAGGGCCTTGGCAGGTTACCTACCAAGATGCTGGCGGCAACATCCAAACGGTCACTGCCAATGTCTCTCCGTTTACATTTGACGTAAATACGCCGATTTCCACGATCATCACCTTGACTGATGTGGTAGATGCGAATGGTTGTTCGAATACCGTTATTGGGAATTCGGCTACAGTCAATGTACATCAGCCTCTTCAGACATCTGTTGATATCCCAGATTGCAATGCGCTCGAAACTGAATTTACTGTAACCTTTACAATCATTGGCGGCGATGCGGCAACCTATACGGTTGACCCTCCCGGCACTATCGTTGGCAATGTTTTTACAAGCCTGCCCATGCCAAGCAATAGTTTATACACTTTTTTGGTAGATGATGCTTTTGGGTGTGGCCCTACCGTAGTTGAGGGTGGTCACGCTTGTGCTTGCCTGACGCAGGTTGGCGATATGGACCCAACTCAATTGGACATTTGTGTAGGCAATGGTGCATCTGCAGACTATGATGACACCAATGAAGTATTAGATCCTGACGATGCCATTATCTTCATTCTCCACTCATCTATTGATCCAATTATTGACCCAAGTGAAGTTATTGGTGTCAATATTGTGCCTGATTTTAGTTTTATTCCTGGGGTGATGCAATTTGAAACTACGTATTTCATTACAGCTGTCGTAGGTAATAGCGATGGTAACGGAGGAGTTGATCCAACTGACCTTTGCTTGTCAATTGCTGTTCCTTTTACACCGGTTGTTTTCCATGATTTACCTGATGTTTCAGTAACAGGTCCTGCTGCCATTTGCGAAGGTGAGGATGCTGAAATCGTCTTTGAAATAACAGGTGCAGCGCCTGTTTCGATAAATTACTTGTTAAATGGCCAACCGGCACCATCACTTGACTTGCCCTTTATTGGTACAGTACCGTTTCCAGTTCCATTGCCTGTCACAACTACGATAACGTTGGT
The DNA here is from genome assembly GCA_029263015.1 of Saprospiraceae bacterium. GTDB lineage: Bacteria > Bacteroidota > Bacteroidia > Chitinophagales > Saprospiraceae > UBA6168. The sequence goes on from JAJCYI010000245.1 coordinate 70,239, forward strand.
CTCCATAACTGATGGAAATGGTTGTGTAAACACATTATCTGAATCCATTACCGTGGATGTGAATCCATTGGTTGATGCTGGCACCGCAGGGGCAACCCTTTCGTTCTGTCAAGGTGATAACCAAATAGTACAGCTTGCAAGCCTATTAGTAGCGGCCGATCCAGGTGGGACTTGGACTGATCAAGCTGGGCAGCCTGTTCCCAATGGTTCGGTAAACATAGCTTCACTTCCTGTTGGAACCAATACGTTCATCTATACTGTATCTGCCCTCGCACCTTGTCCTGATGACCAGTCACAAGTGGAAATAATTATTAATCAAAACCCAGTGGCTGATGCCGGAGCAGATCAAACCTTGGACTGTGATAACTTGGCTGCAACATTGGGTGGAACAAATACAACGCCTGGTGTAATATATACCTGGAGTGGGCCAGATATTTCAGATCCATCAATTGAAAATCCAGTTGTCTCTATAGCTGGTACTTATACCTTGACAGTAGCTGCGACTGGCGGTTGCATAAATTCTGATATGGTGGAGGTAGAACAAAACATTACAATTCCATTACCTTCAATCATTGCCACAGATGTTAGTTGTTTTGGTGAAACGGATGGATTTGTTGTTGTCGAAAATGTTGAAAATGGTGTGCCACCATTCTTGTTCTCATTGAACGGAGGGCCTTTTACTACTCAGCAAGCATATCTTGATTTACCACCTGGCACTCATACATTGACCGTTGAGGATGATGCAGGATGTGAAACTAGTATGGATTTTATTATAGACGAACCTGTTGAGGTCACGGTCGACCTGTCCGGCGCTTTCAACAACATTGATGATGATCCTATTATCCCATTGGGCGAGTCTGTCAATTTGACCATCCAAACCACACCTGGCTTCAACTCTTTGGACACGGTCGTCTGGTCGCCCTCTGGTGCAGATTCGCTTTGTTTGGGTTGTTCAACCATTTCGGTTTCCCCACTTCAACAAACTGCGTATTCTGTGCTTGTTGATGTAAATGGATGTACGGCTGAGGCATTGTTGACGGTGTTTATTAGCAAGGATCGGCCCGTATTTGTACCAAATGCTTTTTCACCAAATGATGATAGTATAAACGATCACCTAACTGTTTTTGGTGGAAAAAGTGTGGCTGTGGTTAAGTCATTCTTGATCTTTAATAGATGGGGTGAATTAATGTGGGAATTCTACGATTTCGCACCGAATGATTTGAGCATGGGCTGGGATGGCAAGCACCGCGGTCAATTCTTGAACCCGGGTGTATTTACTTGGTTTGCCGAAGTAGAATTTACGGATAGCTCAGTAGAACTATATGAAGGAGATGTCGTTTTGATACGCTAAGAACTTCTTTATTGAATTTATATGTACTGATCCCGGATTGCAAATTGTCGTTCGGGATCAGTTATTTTAGAGCAGGCGACCTTCCAATATCTGTTCTGCCACAACTGATAAATTTACTTCTCATTATTTATTTATCCAACAAAATTCAAGAGCATGGAATTTGACAACATTTATGAGGGAATAAAAAAAAGTGCTTCTGCTGCTGATGCAATTGGAAGTACGCTGAAATTTGATTTTGGCGATGAAAAGGTTTTTATTGATGGAACTGGCGATGAAAATGTGGTATCAAAGGAAGATAATGATGCTGAATGTCTCATTATTGTTTCAATGGAAAACTTCATCAAGTTGACCACGGGTGATTTGAATCCCATGGGAGCTGTTATGACTGGCAAAATCAAAATCAAAGGTGATATGGGTGTTGCCATGAAGTTGCAGTCGTTATTAGGGTAGTAGGTGGCCTTGAACTGTTTGGGGTATGAAATTTTGGGTATTTTTACAAGTCTGATAATCAACTTGTTAGGAATGTATGACAAGAATACCTTGTTTCAACGGAAATTTTGTTGAGCCACTTGCCTTTCCAATGAATTACACCTAATTTTGGAATATCTTAAAAAGTAGTTTTTGTGTTTATTTGTTTGGGTTAGAGACCCTTGCTGGCAAAGCAAGGGTTTTCTTTTCCGGAGGGTTCAATTTCGAGGCCATTTTGATGCTACTAATATTCCTACCTTGGTTTACTTTTTTTGACAATTAACCTTAGTTTTGTGGCAATCTAAATTACACCTATAATGACTGATAAAAAGATTTCTGCCCGCTGGGGCCTCCTCGTCCTTATTGTATTCTTGGTAACTCTGAGCCGATTGGTACCCTATCTGTTGGACATTGAAGATACCTTTAATTTTTCTCCACTGGCTGCCATTGCATTATTTGGTGGTGCTTATTTTATGAAAAGATCGAATGCGATCTTGTTCCCATTACTTGCACTTTGGATAAGTAACTTGGTGTTGGACAATGTATTTCTTTCAGAATTTTATGAAGGGTTCGCATTTTTCGTTAACTGGGAAGTCTATTTGGCCATCTTTGCCATTATTGGTTTAGCCTTTTTCATTCTTAAAAAAGTAACCTTGCCACGGGTAATAGGTGCAAGTTTAGGAGCATCTATCTTGTTCTTTTTTGTCACGAACTTTGTGATGTGGTTGACTTACTATCCTGTAACTTATGCTGGATTTGTTGAATGTTTTACACTTGCCATACCATTCTTTAGGAATACACTTACAAGTGACCTGTTTTTCTCACTTGTACTATTTGGATCCTATGAATTGGCTACCCGCCGCTATCCAGTATTAAGAATGGAGAAAGTTTGAAAGGATTGTTTTCCAATAAAAAAACCTGCTGATGATTTGTCAGCAGGTTTTTTTATTGGAAAATGATGGATGTTTAGAATCAATTAAATATCATGGCCAACTTCATCCGAATCAAAAAGAAAAGTGTTGAGGGCTCCACCTCGAAAGAACAGCCAGATTACTACAAAGAAAACGGGTTATTGGTTTTTACTGAAAAGTATCATCAAAAACGAGGGTATTGCTGTGAAAGCGGGTGCAGGCATTGCCCTTATGGTTTTGAGAAAGACAAAAGCAAAGGCAGCCCGGATGGCAATAATTCATTCTAAAAACATTTTCCTCGCCAGGGATCCTGTCAGGGCACCAAACCCTCCTAACAAGCTTCCGATCAAACCTGTTGCATAAGCTAAATACGAGCCGCTTACCGAAAAAAGCTGTCCTAATTTTCCGGATAATAATTGTAAATTCTCAGTATCCAGTGTGTAAGCATACGCACTCCATAGGAGAAATGCTGCAAGGAATCCAACGGAAAAACTGACAAGGCTGTTTTTGTAAATAAAAAAAAATGCTACGACAGCTGCTGCTATAGCCATTGACCAGAAGGGGAAATACAGCTGGGCGAAATAGCTTGCAATCAAGGTGAGAAATATTTGAAGAATTGCTTTAAGCATGGTTGTTAATTTTTCTGTTTTAACGTGAGTTCTGGATAGCAATCTTATTGTCCCGTTAGGGACGGAACATGGGTAGCCAAGCATTTGCAGGGGCTTTTCGACGTGCCGTAGGTACGCAACGTGGAAAATGTTACGTACCTACGGCACGAAAAATACCGTTGGTTTGGCATTGCTACCCATGTTCCGTCCCTAACGGGACAATCAAAGGACTGAACCCGCCATAAGCTCTTGATTGTCAAGGATTATTATCCAGAACTCACGTAGTTTTAGGGTTCAGTTTATATGGATAGTATAA